>JBOFLQ010000177.1:0-3056 GCA_051657945.1 Xenococcaceae cyanobacterium
TACTCCCTACCCCGCACAAATGCTCGCAGAGTATCGTATTATCGATTTAGTCTATGAAGGTTGTAAAACTCTAGTTTACAGAGCGCAACGAATTGATGAAGGTCAACTCGTTATTTTAAAGCTGCTCAAAAGTGAGTATCCTACCATTAGCGAACTGAGGCAATTTCGCAACCAATACGCGATCGCCAATAATCTCAATTTTGAAGGAATTGTTCGCTTAAATAGTTTAGAAAAATATCGCAACAGTTTAATTCTGATTGCGGAAGATTTTGGCGGTATTTCTCTAAAAAATTATGTAGAAATGCATGGTATTACCATTATTGCCGCAAATGAACCAGTATATTGCCAGGAAAAGGCATCAAAAACGAATAATGCGCTTTGTTTGGCAGATTTTTGGCAGGTAGCTTTACAAATTGCTGACATCCTCGAACAACTGTATCGGCAAGGCGTTATTCACAGAAATATTAATCCCGAACATATTTTAATTAACCCCAATACCAAACAAATCAAACTTACAGATTTTGGTTTAGCTTCAGTATTATCAAAAAATGAGTTATGGATAAATTGCAATCGCTTTGAAGGGACATTAGCTTATATGTCTCCAGAACAAACGGGAAGAACGAACCGAGGAATCGATTATCGCTGCGACTATTATTCTGTTGGCGTTATTTTTTATCAGTTACTGACAGGTCAACTTCCGTTTGCCACTAACGACGCGATCGAATTAATGCGCTGTCATTTTGCTGTCGATCCTACTCCACCACAACAATTAAATCCTAGCATTCCCCATGCGCTTAACGATCTCGTTCTCAAACTGATGGCAAAAAATGTCTCGCAAAGATATCAAACAGCTTTTGGATTGCGCTACGATTTAGAATGCTGTTGGCAACAATGGAAAAAAGAAAACAATTCGACGGACTTTGTTCTCGGTTCTAGAGATATTTCAGAACGTTTTACCGTCTCAGAAAAACTTTATGGTCGAGAAAAAGAAATAGAATCTTTGTTGGCGGCTTTCGATCGAGTCAGTCAGGGCAATACCGAAACAATTTTAGTAGCTGGTTTTTCTGGCATTGGCAAAACAGCTTTAATTAACGAAACTCATCAACCGATCGCCCGACAAAAAGGTTATTTCATCAAAGGTAAATTCGACCAGTTTGGGCGCAACATTCCTTTTTTAGCTGCGATCCAAGCTTTTCGCGATTTGATGGGACAATTGCTGTGTGAAAACGATTTGCGACTCCAACAATGGCGAGAAAAATTATTATTCGCTTTGGGAACAAACGCACAAGTCATTATTGATGTCATACCAGAATTAGAAATTATTATTGGCAAGCAGCCAAGTGTCAGAAATTTAGAGCCATCTGCCGCACAAAATCGCTTTAATTTGCTCTTTAGTAAGTTTATTCGTGTTTTTACTGCTGCGGCTCATCCCTTAGTTATTTTTTTAGACGATTTGCAATGGGCAGATTTAGCTTCGCTGAGGTTAATCGAACTACTAACGAGCGAAACCGATACTCGTTATTTACTATTTATCGGTGCGTATCGAGATAACGAAGTTAGCGCCGCGCATCCGTTAATGTTAACTTTGGCAAAAATGAGTGAGGCGATTGGCAAAAAACAAGATGACTCCAAAAGACTGCAAACTATTGCCCTAAAACCGCTCGATCGCGTTTCGCTAAATCGTTTAATTGCCGATACACTTTCTTGTTCGAAGATACTAGCATTACCTTTGAGCAAATTAGTAATGCAAAAAACCAAAGGCAATCCTTTTTTTGCCAATCAATTTTTGCAATCTTTAGAGCGCGATCGGTTAATTTCTTTTAATACTCAAAAGCGTAATTGGCAATGCGATTTAGCGCAAATCAAACAGTTATCCATCAGCGAAGATGTCGTCGAGTTTGTCGCTGGTAGATTGGCAAAACTGAGTCAACCGATCCAAAAAATTTTACAATTAGCAGCATGTATTGGCGATCGCTTCGATCTAAATACTCTGACGATCGTTTCCAAACAATCCCCAGAAAAAACAGCCGCCGTCTTCGAGCGCGCTTTACAAGAAGGCTCGATCGTACCCGTCAGCCAAATTTATCAATTCTTCCAACATTCAGAAGAAGAGACATTACAGGTAACCTCACAACAAAATAACGCTTCCTACAAATTCCTCCACGATCGCATTCAGCAAGCCGCCTATTCTCTGATTCCAGAAACTCAAAAACAGATAACTCATTTAGAAATTGGACGTTTGTTGTTAGAAAATGCCGATGCGAAAGGCATTGAAACAAATATTTTTGCGATCGTCAATCAATTAAATTTGGGCGCATCTTCGATCGAAGCAACGACTGAAAAACAAGAATTGGCTCGATTGAATGCGATCGCAGGAAAAAAAGCCAAAGAAGCAACTGCTTACAGTATCGCATTTGCCTACTTTAGTAAAGGTATCGAATTACTGGAGAAAGATTGTTGGAGTAAAAATTATGATTTAACGCTCTCGCTTTATTTAGCTACAGCTCAAACAGCCTATTTAGTAGGTAAATTCGAACAAAGAGCGCGACTGACTGTCATACTGCTGCAACAAGTGCAATTGTTGCTCGATCGCGTCAAAGTTTATGAAGTAGAAATATATGCTTATATTGCTCAGGGACAGCCAAAGAAAGCTATAGAAACATCTTTACTTGTTTTACGACTTTTGGGGGTTAATTTACCCGCAAATCCCAGTAAAATACAAATTGTCGGCGAATTATTACAAACTAAACTAGCTTTACACGGCAAAGCGATCGCTAGTTTGCTCGAATTACCAAAAATGACCGACCCCCACAAGCAAGCAGCAGGAAAAATTATGGCGATCGCTAGTTCTTCGGCCGTTAGTACTGCTTCTGGATTAACGCCGCTATTAACTTTTAGAGGAGTAACTTGGTCGCTTAAATCTGGTAACGATAGCATGTCTAGTTATGGTTATGCGGGATACGGCGTAATTTTATGCGGCGTACTCGAAGATTTTGAGGCTGGTTATCAATTTGGCAAGCTTGCGTTAAATTTAGTCGAAAAATTCAACGCCAATG
>JBOFLQ010000178.1:0-34844 GCA_051657945.1 Xenococcaceae cyanobacterium
CGTTTGTTGAGTTGTTTTCGGCGAGGCTTTTTAACAATCTTGGCATCTTTAATTAGGGGAATGCCCTTGCCTATAGGCAGCTTTATTGCTGATTTTTTCCCCGCGACTGGATAAATCTTAAAATCATACCCTTGTAAGATCCCCTATCCCCTATCCCCTATCCCCTATCCCCTATCCCCTATCCCCTATCCCCTATTCCCTATTCCCTGTTCCCTTAAAAAATGCTATTGTGAAATTTAAGAGGGCACGTAGCTCAGTGGATAGAGCACTAGATTCCGGTTCTAGGTGTCGGGGGTTCGATTCCCTTCGTGCTCATTAAAAAATCGCCCCTCTCCTAGAGCCGAAATATAGTGCTCTGCACATTTCGCTAATGCCCTGAAAACAAATTGAGATTTACACATGAAACCAATTTGACACCAATTCAGCCTCAATTTCAAGTACTTTACTAAAATGAATTAGCTTCTTGTCGATTCTGTAAAGCACTAGTTCAGAAGCGACTAGTAAGCTTGTATGCATATAAGTGATTTTGATGTTTCGAGTGTTGCATGTTGCTGTAAGATACATTCATAGAAACATCGTCACTGGATTCGCGATAGCTACCATACTTTGTTTTGACGATCGCAAAAAAACCAACAAAAAAAACTGACTTACTAGAGCCAGTTAATTACTTATTGTTTATATATACTTCTACAGACTGTAAATACAGTCTGTACAGGAAAGACTATCTCAGTCGTCTACTGTTTCTATGCTTTTGTATTCGCAACAGAAAACAATTATTGACTATCAACAACGCAGGCACTTTTAAAGGTTTCAAATAATATAACTACCTGTCTACTTCAAGTAAGTACTTGAAGTAGAAGTAAGACTATCTCTCCCTCTGTACGCGAACAGCGTATTTGTGTTTTTTCTCTCTCTCTAAAAAACCACACACCCTGCAGGATAGCCTTTCAATAAAAAGTAGTGAAGTGAAGGACGATGACAAAGGTTGCGTAGCATTCGCAGAACTTGACCTTGTCAGCGATCGAACGAAACGTACAATTGAAAGCGCTATCTGTGTAACGTATGTACAGAAATACGCGTTACTCGCACGAATAATAACGCTTGTTCCTGTATCGCCATCCCTTTTGCTTGAGTATCCCTTTGTCCTTCCAATTCCCAACAGTAGAAGAGGCAACGCCGAATACTAAAGCAAGCTTACCTTGAGTCAATCCTTTATTTCTCGCTTCATCTTCATCGAAAATCGCTTTTAAGCCACCGCTACTATCTGAGTGGTAACTTTGTACTATTTGACAATTCCCATGAGCTTGTAGCTCATTTTCTAAAGTAGCGATTCTATTTTCTAGAGTTTCTATCTTGGCAAGCAACCTCTCAAATTCTGAGACGGTCAATATCTCATTAATCGAACAGTCCATAGCTAGGGATATACAAAAGCAATACACCCTGAAGACCTACGTTATTTTTTAGCTAGTCACTTTAAAAATATTTCACTTTCATCAAAGGAAGTACCTAAACAAGTACAACGTAACGAATTTAGAGATAATGACGATTTTCTGAACGTTGCTGAAATCTACTACGACACATCCGATACAAAGCAAAAAACACCTGATGAATGCGTATGCTACGTTCGCATTTCAGGCGAGTTAATATCGAATCTCAGTTTAGAAGAGCAACATCAATTGTGTGTTGACCTCTCTATCAAATTTAACTTCGTATGTACTCGAATTGACATAGCAATCGACGATAGTCGTCGAATACTTAAATACAACCGAATTCTCAAAGCTTGTGAAGAAAATAATGTTTCAGGGTTCAAAACATATCTTGTCGTAGGTGGTGCGTCATGCGGTCAGCAAATAGGTAGACAGACTATCTACCTCGGTAGCAAAGAAAGTGAGAGAAGGGTAAGGTTTTACGATGCTATGCCACCTCACGGGGTAAACGCCGATAGGCTAGAACTTCAATTAAGGAAAGACAAAGCTAGCGTAGCTTTTGAAGCGTTCATCAGAACCAATGCTTCAGCTAAAGAAGTAGCAAAGCTAATGTTTACTTACTTTGGTTTCATCAACAGAATAAACTCCAACGGCAAGGAAGAAAAGAACCGAGCAAGGTGTAAACCGCTTCGGTGGTGGAAAACTTTTACTGAAACCGTCTTGTTTAGTTGCAATGCGATCGCACCCTAAAAATAGCAAAGCTACCTACGGAAAATATAGGTAGCTTTTAGGTTGGTTATCAGGAGCGCCAGCGACAAGGACGAAAGCAGGTTGGAATCCAAACTTAAATCAACTTACTCTTCTCAGGATAACCTAGTTTGTAGTTGAAAATATTACAAATGACAGAAAGCTAAAACGCTGTAATTTTTTCGTCAAATAACGTTAAATAATTTTCGGAGGGTGTTAAACCTTTCTAGTTATACTAAGCTTATTTCTAGTTAACTTCATTTGAGCCGTTTTTGCATTGTCGTAAATCTGTAGCACGATTTCGGAAAGGTTTTATTGAGTAACCGTAAGCCAGCATCGAGCGACGGCTTAAAATCGTCTGGACAAGACGCGAGCGTCCGATCTAAGATTTCTTCTTTATTGATTTGAATTTTTTGTGTGCTTGACTGCGTAGAGGCTTCAGAGCGTGAAAATTACGGTGACAACCTTTATCGCTTCCAAACGATTCGATTATCGCTTCTTCCTCAAGTAAAGTCAACGGCAATTATATTTATTTTGATTAATTCCTATTAGTATCAAAATAACTATTACAACTTATTTACAAACTATTGACATCTTTTTTTGAGAATTTATATTTAATAATGCGCCCTGCGCTATCCCTGCGGTGGAACAATTTTAGGGGTAGGGGGGTGGGCTGATGGAACGAATGTTTAGCCGCCGTTGCGGCTGCGCGAATGCGCTATTGAATAATATATGCGTTGCCGTTGCAACGCTAAATTAAATAATACTTTTACTTATGCCGCCGTCGCGGCATATATATTATATATACTTACCTGTCTACAGACCGTAGGTACGGTCTGTAGAAATATATATATATCTCTTCTAATAAATATTGAGTAATAATGTACTAAAAAATGTACTACCACCATGAGGCTTGTCCGATGGACGCTACAAAATTACAATTACTCAATAAAACTATTAAACAGAGGTAGGGCAATACTATTTTCTCTTCCCTAAAAAACATCCCCCTCCCACAGCACCTACAAAAAAAGTGGAATCGCTCAAGTTGACTAACGTCAAGGTTACGTAGTACTGTAAAGCTTGACCTTGACGGTAGGAAGCGAGCGATTAAACTATATAGTCTGTGTGCTGTGCGATGAAGTGTTTATTTAATAAAAAAGCAGCATTTGAAGTGCTGCTAGATTATTGATTGTTACTTCTCACAACTCTCTATAGACCGAGTTACAGAGAATTATTGCTTGTTACAGTTTTGGTAAGTCAAAGTCTTTTCGTGACGCTAAATAATGCTTAACTATCATTTCTGTACTATTCCCAACCAAAGATGCAATAGTTGCTATGTCTACTCCTTCTCGTATCATGCGTGTAATAAAGCTGTGACGTAAGCAATAGGGTTTAAGGTACTTTCTGATTTTCCCTTGTTTTACTAGTCCTTTAACAACTGTCGCCCAGTAGCGACTCCTGAAATTTTGATGATCGATATGTTTTAGTTCGACGCTAGGGAAAATCAGGTTATTGGGATTATCGACTCGAGGGTGTTTAGTAACAAAATCCTCCATTTGTTTGTTGCAACGAAACAATCTGATCTCTTTCGTTTTAGTGCAAGGTAGCAGCACTCCCTTACTAAAAGCTTTGTTGAATCTGATAAACGTTCCATTTGACTGTTCTTTGATATCATCCCAAGTTAGCGCGATCGCTTCTTCTGGACGACAGCCAGTAAGTGCCAGAAATTCAACATATGAGGCATAGTAAGAATGTTTGTATGCTGACTTTTGAGGGCAAAATTCGTCACTGTAAAAAGCTCCGATAATCGTTTTAATTTCGTTAGGCTCGAAAGCTTCAATGATTCCCTGTTTTGATTCTTTCTTGATTTTGGCGATCACCCTGGTTAGTCTTGCATGAGGGTTTCTATCTAGTTTTCCTTGCTCCACGGCTAGATTGATTGCACCGTAGATATCTGCATAAATTCTTACGAATGTTCCCTTTGAATAAATAGAGAGTAGTTCATCGATTAATTTTTCTGGGTTATTAACGATTAATGCGTCGGGAGACAACTTACTCAATGCACCAGTGGTTAGTCTCCAGTGAGATTTTTGGGTTGTTTTAGCTGTTGTTTGTCTTTTGGTATCCTTGCAGTTTTCCCACAATTCCAACAGGGTGTACTCCTTATCAGTTTTTTGCTTTGCTATCTCTAGCGACTTAGCATGCTTTGGGGAATACCGAGCATAAGTATCATCAAAATCCCCAAGATCGATATCTCGATTGATTAATTGCGCCGCTTTAATCGCGGTTGTCCATCCTTCACTTGATACTTGAGAGATAATAATTTGATGTCTTCTCCGTTGCGGATAAGTAAAGCGCAATCTGTATTTACCTCGATAGATATCTACCTGCACTTTGCCAATTTTGGCTCGCTCTTGTCCTTCTGAATACATTTTGGGGATTCCTCAAAGATGACCCCAATTTGAAACCAAAACTAGCTAGGTGTAGACGATTGAGCGAACAAAAACCTATCGATTTCTCGTCACTCAAGCTTTTCTCACTAGATTCCGGTTCTAGGTGTCGGGGGTTCGATTCCCTTCGTGCTCATTAAAAAATCGCTGATTGACCCCTTTATCTTTTACGATCGAGAAAGATAAAAAGATCGCAAAAAAAAGATTATGGCAACGATTTGGGAATTAGATTTTTATTCGCGTCCAATTTTGGATGAGAATAATAAAAAAATGTGGGAAGTAGTCATCTGCGAAAGCCCTTTGGATATCAAACAACCGCTCGATTCTTTATTTAAATATTCTCAATTTACTTCCAATACCTCAGTTAATTCGATTTGGTTGCGAGAGGCGATCGAAAAGGCAATTTCACAAGCACCCGAACCTCCCAAAAAAATTCGCTTTTTTCGCCGCCAGATGAATAACATGATTACCAAAGCGTGCGAAGAAGCAGGAATTCCTGCCATTCCCAGCCGTCGTACCTACTTTCTAGAAAGCTATCTCGAAGAAAGATTGCACAATGTTTATCCTCACGAACCAGGTTACGATGCAACCGCCGCACAATCGGTATCGGTACAATATCCAGAACTTAATGCCATTCCCCTCCCCGATGCAGTCAGAGGCGATCGCAGCGACAAATGGGCGTTCGTCAGTTTAGAATCTTCAGCTTTTGAAGAGATGAACGAATGGGATATTGCTTTTGGCGAAGCTTTTCCCCTAGCGATCGCCAAAATTCCCCCAGAAACAGAAATTCCAGGTTTAATAGTTTACTCGCCGAGGGCGCTTCCTTTGGCGGGTTGGATGTCTGGTTTGGAGATGGGTTATCTCAATTTAGAAACTAATTCGCGCCCTCAATTGTGTTTGCAGACAGAGGCAAGCGATAGTTGGATTCTGCTCAATCTTACCAATAGTCAAACTCAAACAGAAGCAAAAAATTTTGAAGAGGCTAAAAAGAAAGCTAAAGGCGTACACTTCCTTGCCGTACAAACCAATTCAAATTCCGAGTCTTTTGCCGGATTTTGGTTGTTGAAGGGTTAGGCGTGTTTTATTAATTTTAAACTATGATCTGGACTGACTTTCATGCTCGTCTCCATCAAACTCTGCGTCAAAAACAATTTCTACCGTCCCATCAATCCATATTAGTGGCGGTATCTGGCGGGCAAGATTCTCTGTGTTTGATTAAACTGTTAGTAGATTTGCAACCAAAATGGTTTTGGACGATCGCGATCGCTCACTGCGATCATTGTTGGTCATCCGATGCAGGAATTGCCGATCGCGTCGAACAAGTTGCTCGAAGTTTAAATATTTCCTTTCATTTGGCAAAAGCAAATCCTCCTATTGCTGAAACGGAAGCAGCAGCTAGAAAATGGCGCTATCAATCTTTACTAAAAATTGCCACAGAAAAAAATTTTCAATACGTAGTTACGGGGCATACTAAAAGCGATCGCGCTGAAACTCTACTGTACAATCTTATTCGCGGTTCGGGTGCTGATGGTTTGCAATCTCTTACTTGGCAGCGTTTTCTGGATACTAATATTCAATTAATACGCCCTTTGTTGAACTTTACTCGCGCTGAAACTCTACAAGTTTGCCAACAATTTCAACTGCCAATTTGGGAAGATGCTTTCAATCAAAATCTTAAATATGCTCGTAACCGCATTCGCAACGAGTTAATTCCTTACTTGCAAAAACATTTTAATCCGCAGGTAGAAAATAACTTAGCGCAAACTGTAGAGATTTTCCAGGCAGAAGTCGAATATCTTGAAGACGAAGCCAATAAACTTTGCGATCGCGCGATCGAAGGGAATGCATTAAACCGCGAGCGCTTGCAAAAAATTCCGCTTGCCCTACAAAGAAGAGTAATTAGACAATTTATTCGCCAAAATCTTTGTCTAGCACCTAGTTTTGCTGAAATTGAAGCAATGACTAACTTAATTAACGCTCCCAATCGCAGCCGTACTCCATCACTACCAGGAGGTACAATTTATGAAGTACGCGATCGATACATAATTGCGATCGCCCTTGAGGATAGTAATTCGGTTTAAGTTGACAAAAATTGAAGGGGTTTGGCGCAGTGCCAAACCCCTACCCAACTCAAATTCATAAAAAATTGGGATGACAATTAAGACTTTTATGCTTGTTTTAGCTATTTTCTAACTTTACCAGTCTACTCATGAATACATTGGGTCGATCGCTATAATAATCAATTTCTTCAACCTGATAGTGACACAATTTACCATTGTCTGACAAAACAATGCGATCGCCTTTTTTTACTTTTCCTTGACCAGTTAAATACCATCCTATCTCGCCTAATGCGGGTTCAAAAAAATAATCAGTTCCTTGCCGATATTTACTGAAATCATGAATTTTAGGTTTAGATCGATCTTTCATAAATCTTTCTTTTTCTTTAGCGACCATTTTCAATAAAAATTAATTAAGAATTTTTTATGCTTTCACGATCGCTTTGTTAAATCTCACCTCACCTCTACACAGTTTAGTTTTTTTTTTACTTTTTTGACAAAAGAAACACATTACTTTGAAATATTTAAAATACATAATTATATATCGATCTTTTAATTGGCTCAATTCTAATTAATTTAATAATTGAATAGTCAATTTTTAAAAATTAATTAAGTAAATCAACAAGATAATAAGATTTAAAATATTTTTAAATTATTTTAATTTATTAAAATCGAGCGATCGCAGCAATTTTAATGATGATGGGTTATGCTGTCACGTTTCCCATTTTATTAACTTCAAGATCGAGGGCAAAGGGCAAAGGGTTAAGTTAAAAGTCAAAAGTCAGTAGGGACGTTCCATGGAACGTCCCTACAAAAGTCAAAAGTAATTTCCTATTCCCTACTCCCTAACCCCTATTCCCTATTCCCTTCTTTATAATTACTTACCAAGATCGACCTTATCGACAATCTTCAGCGCGCCATCTGGTTCAACCGTCCAAACATCGTAGCTACCAATAACATCACCTTGAGAGTCAAAATCTACGTTCCCGCTTGCTCCCTGATAATTAATATCCTGACCGCTCTTAATTAACTTCAGTGCCGCGCAAGGATCGCTTACCTCTTGACCTGGGGCGCTAGCAACTTCTTGAAGCTTACTTTTAATACCATCACCAGTATTTTGTTTGGAAGCCTCTGCCGCTAGCATTGATACTACCGCAGCATCCCAACTGTGAGCGACATAAGCAGTTGTTTCTTTATTAGTTTTCTCTTTCCAAAGCTTAGTGAAATCTGCTAATGCTTTGCCGTTAGCGCCTGGAACAGTTCCCAAAGCCCCGCTAATAATGGATTTGCCATCGCTAGTTTGACCTGTCTGTTTGACAAAATCTTCAGTGTAGACACCATCGGTGAGTAAAATGGTGACATCTTTGGTCAAACCCTGCTCGAAAGCAGATTTTAGTAAAATACTGCCAGTTTCAGCGTAAAGTACCGCCGCCACAGCATCGGGTTTTCCTGCAAAAGCTGATGCTGCCTCACTATCGAGAGTAGCAGCTTTGGGATCGTGACGGACGGGATTTTTTTCATTAATTACAGTACCGCCCAATTTTTTGAAGGTATTAACAAATTCTTTTTCAAACCCGACTCCGTAATCGTTGTTAATGACTACAGTGGAAACTTTTTTAAATCCTTTTTTATTTGCTAGTGCAGCCAAAGCTTGAGATTGATAAAAATCAGAAGGTGCGGTACGCGCCCAATAACCTTGAAAATCTCCTTTTTTGGCGCGATCGGTAAAGACAGGACTGGTACTAGCAGGAGAAATCATCATGACTTTGTTTCTTACGGCAATATCTACTGCCGCACCAGAAACACTACTAGCAAAAGAACCAACTACCCCAGCAACTTTTTCTACTTCAGCTAGTTTGGTCATTGCCGCACTACCCGCAGTCGGATCGGTTTGATCGTCTTCGGTAACGAAAGTAACTGGTTTACCGTTGATGCCACCGCAAGCATTAACGGTGTCTACTGCTAATTTGGCTGCTACTGGTAAATTTTGCCCGACAGCGGAAAGATCGCCAGTAATAGGAAACAATCCCCCCAATTTTAGTCCACCACCGCTACTAGTTCCACTTTCACCACTACCACCACAGGCACTTAGCAAGCTCGTTATCGTTGTAAACAGGGCGATCGCCCATGTTAAAGAAGACTTAGTCCGATTTCTTTTTAGTTTTTGACTCATTGTTCGACTCCTCACAATCTTAATTGCCATCAGATTTTAGCTGACAAGCGATTAAATTGTGTTAAATACATAACCTATGGAGGAAGACAACATTAATTTACAACAATAGGAATATAACACTAGTAAAAAATTACCAGTCTTTCTGTAGAGACTGTTAATTGTTGATTTATGGATAATTTATATACTCTCTTTTAACCAAACAAAACAATTAAAACAAATGACAGACAGACAAAGACATTACATCTAAATTTTTAAAACGGAGAGGGGGGGATTCGAACCCCCGGTACGGCCTTACGTACCGTACAACAGATTAGCAATCTGCCGCTTTCAACCGCTCAGCCACCTCTCCTCGGTAGCGCTTTCTTATTATAGCGATAATTCGCTATATGGCTAGAGTTTTTAAAAAAACTTTTCAAGCCTTCACCTTTTTGTTACGATTTAAACTTATAATGCTGCTATGTCTTTCCTGTCAAGCGTCTTTTGGTGAAGATTGTGTTAAGAAACCATTGGTTTCTAGGTATAAATGCTAGCGACTCAAAAAAAACAGAAGTCCTGCAAGTTAGAGGGAGGTTTTTTACAAACCACTGCTGGTTTTGCTGCGCTTTTACAGAAAAACCAGTTAAGGATATGGGCTAAAACTGAAAAGTTTATTTCAAATACGCCCTTACCTTTGCCGTAATTGAGGATTCAAAAACTTATGAAAATAACAACGAAAAAGTCTATTGCACTAGTTTCCGTACATGGCGATCCCGCGATCGAAATTGGTAAAGAAGAAGCTGGCGGTCAAAATGTTTATGTCAGACATGTTGGTGAAGCGCTAGCAAAAAGAGGATGGCAAGTTGATATGTTCACTCGCAAGAGTGAAGCCAAACAAGCATCTATTGTTAAACACTCTGAAAATTGTCGCACCATTCGCATAGTAGCTGGACCGGAGGAATTTGTTCCTCGCGATGAAATTTTCGGTTATCGTCATGAGTTTATTGAAGGACTGTTAAAGTTTAAAGCAAGAGAACAGAGGGATTATTCTCTGGTACACAGCAATTACTGGATTTCTGGATGGGTGGGAATGCAGTTACAAAACAAATTGGCCATCCCCGTCGTGCATACCTATCACTCGCTTGGTGCGGTTAAATACAAATCAGTATCAACCATACCCATGATTGCTACTACGCGATTGTCGGTGGAAAAAGCTTGTTTGGAAAACGATGATTGTATTGTGGCAACTAGTCCTCAAGAAAAAGAACATATGCGATCGCTGGTTTCAAGCAAGGGAAATATTGAAATTATTCCCTGTGGTACGGACATCGAGCGTTTTGGTTCGACCGATCGCGCTACTGCTAGAGAAAAGCTAGGTATTGCTGCCGATGCCAAGGTAATCTTTTACGTAGGACGTTTTGACGAACGCAAAGGTATAGAAACTTTAGTTCGTGCTGTCGATCGCGCCAATTTGCGTAATGATGAGAATTTGGTTTTGATTATTGGTGGCGGTTCCCGTCCAGGTGCTAGTGATGGTATCGAACGCGAACGTATCGAAGGAATCGTAAGTGAATTGGGATTGTCCGATCGAACCAAATTCCCAGGCAGAATTGGCGAAGACGCATTAGTTCTTTATTACAGTGCAGCCGATGTCTGTGTAGTACCCAGTCATTACGAACCTTTTGGTTTAGTGGCGATCGAAGCAATGGCAAGTGGAATTCCAGTCATTGCTAGCGATGTCGGCGGATTGCAGTTTACAGTTGTCAACGAAAAGACAGGATTATTAGCACCTGCTAAGGATGTGAACGCTTTTGCTGTAGCGATCGATCGCATCGTTTCCAATCCAGAATGGAAAAATAGTTTAGGAAAAGCAGCCAGAAAAAGAGTTGAAGAAAAATTTAGTTGGGATGGCGTTGCCGCTCAATTAGATGATTTGTATACACAACTAATCAAACAAGAAGCGGTTGCATAAATATTAGTCAACCTTGCATACAACCAAATAAAATTACTTGAGAGATATTTTCAAGAAAATCCTTCGTTTGTTTTGAACGGGGGATTTATTTTGAGAGGCGCTAGATAATAGTGGACTAGACGATCGCTGATAAAATATACTGATGAGCGATCGATAAGGAATAAGTTAATGACTACTGTAGCCGTTATTGACTACGATATGGGTAATTTGCATTCTGCTTGTAAAGGTTTGGAAAAAGCTGGTGCAACTCCTCATGTAACTGACTCGCCAGAAGATTTAGCCAAAGCCGATGCAATAGTATTACCTGGCGTGGGTGCGTTCGATCCAGCCATGCAACACATTCGATCGCGCCATCTCGAACAACCAATTAAAGAAGCGATCGCCAGTGGCAAACCTTTTTTAGGTATTTGTTTGGGATTGCAAATTCTTTTTGAAGGTTCTGAAGAAGGAAATGAACCTGGATTGGGTATTGTTCCCGGTTACGTACGTCGCTTTTTGAGCGAACCAGGTATTACTATACCCCACATGGGTTGGAATCAATTGGAATTTACTCAACTCAACTTACCATTGTGGCAAAATTTGGGTGTCGATCCCTATGTCTATTTCGTTCACTCATATTACGTCGATCCAATCGATCCTACAGTACGCGCAGCTACAGTAACGCACGGTTCGCAGACAGTTACAGCAGCGATCGCCAAAGATAATTTAATCGCCGTACAATTTCACCCCGAAAAATCATCCGATAACGGTTTAAAAATTCTCTCAAATTTTGTCAAATTAGTTAATTTACGTCAACCACTTAAACTTTATTGACATCTACAATTATTATTAATCTGAGGTTTTAACTGCTGTGTGACAGAAGTTAAAACCGCCGCAGAGTGCGGAAGTACTCCCGCCTTATTTTCGCTGAGATAAAGATCGAGTATATTTTTGTAGATAGACTAATTATTAATTTGGGTCTAACTCTTGGTAGATTTTTATTGAGTGCCAAGAATATCGACTCAATTTGATTTCAAATGATAGATTCGGTTGTGAGGATAAAAATGATGACAGCTTTTCGTTATTTGGTGGTAATTAGTACGGGTGTGACGATCGCCCTCAGTCACGCCCTAATTAGCTCGACGCTAGCTCAAGCGTCTTCGCCGCCATCAAAAGCACCAACAGCCCAAAAAGATAAAAATAAAGAGACAAATCGCTCGACTCAGGCGCGATCGCGCTCTGCCCAGGTATTGCGATCTGCCGTAGGCAGTGCTACGCAATCGTCGGCATTTAAACCGCTAACTCTTAAAAAAGACAAACACAAAGCAGTTTCTCAAGCGCCTGCGGAGCAAAATCCCGCTCCCAACGCACAACCAACCAAACCAGGAAACCCAGATACTCTAAATCCCAATGCCAATCCGCTAATCTTTCCTACCAATCCCAACGAAGTTAAAACAGATAATGAGCAAGCAATTACTCTAGGGCAAGCAGTAGAACTGGCATTACGCAATAACAAACAATTGCAACAAGCCAGACTTAACGTAGAACGCAATCGCAAACTACTGGAATCTGAAATAGCTAGTCAATTTCCTACTTTAAGTCTTAACTCTGGTGTTAGCAATAGCGATTTTGGACAAAGTGCTGCCCAGCAAAATCAGCTACGCCAGGGAAATCAACAATTTCAACAACAAAATCAAGCTTTCCAACAAGAAAATCAACAAATACAGAACTCTCTACAGAATCCTAATCTTACTCAACAAGAACAACAAAATCTACTTGGACGACAACAACAAATACAACAACAACAACCAGCTCTACAACAACAACAACAACAATTTCAACAACAACAACAACAAGCAGGAGATACAAATACTACTAGCTTTCAAGCTGAAATTCAAATCAGTTACGACATTTATTCGGGAGGGCGGACAACGGCAGCAATTCGCCAAGCAGAAAGACAGGTAAGATTTCAGGAGTTGCAATTAGAGACAATCGCTGAAGAAACTCGTTTTCAAGCAACCCAAAGATATTACGAGCTACAAAATTTCGACTCTCGAGTAGAGATCGAACAGGGGGCAGTTAGAGATGCCAGTCAAACCTTACGAGACGCTCAATTACTCGAACAGGCAGGGTTGGGAACTAGATTCGACGTGTTAAGGTCTGAAGTAGAATTAGCTCAAGCACAACAGAGATTAACTCAAGCCCTGGCAGATCGAGCTAATGGCAGAAGACAATTAGTTGCTACTTTGAGTTTGGGAGAACAGGTCAATCTCAGAACGGCAGACGAAGTCAAAGAAGCTGGTGATTGGACTCTTTCTCTGGAAGACAGTATTGTTTCAGCTTATAAAAATCGAGCGGAATTGGAACAAGAGTTAGTAAATCGAGAAATTAGCGACCAAGGCCGTGAAATTACACTATCTCGAACAAGACCGAACCTTAGTGTAAATGCTAGTTACGGTCTAAACGACCAGTTAGACGAAAGCGATGACTCTACCGACGGTTATAGTTTATCTGCACAATTGCAATGGAGGCTATTTGACTGGGGTTCGACAAGAGCAGCCGCAGAAGCAGATGAAATACAAAAGCAAATTGCCGAAAATGAGTTTGCCAATCAGCGCAATGTAATTCGTTTGGATGTAGAACAGGCTTTCAACAACCAAGCTTCTAATAAAGAAAATATTGCTACATCGAAAAAAGGATTGGATTTAGCTATAGAAAGTCTCAGGTTAGCACGTTTGCGCTTTCAGGCTGGGGTTGGTACTCAAACGGATGTAATCGACGCACAGCGTCAGTTGACTCAGGCTCGCGGTGACAATATTCAAGCGATCGTTCAATACAATCAATCTTTAAATGAGTTGGTACGTGCTGTTAGCAATTATCCAGAAGGTAAATTGTTTGACGTACAACCTTAATCGAATTTAGTATGAGTCGGCTTTTAGCTAGCTCGATCGATTATTAATATTTTGCTGTGGGACGAGCATTTTGCTTGTCCCTTTTTATGCAGGGCTATTTCATTTTCAAAAAGCCAGAGAATAAATTCTCTGTCTGACAGCCAAAGTCCGTTTAAACGGACTTTAGTTTTAAGCCAAGAAATTTATTTCTTGGTCGAAGAGACTCCGCCATGGCGCTTTGTATAACGAGGAAACCAGCCTAACGGCACGGCTTCGCCTACGTTATCCGCGCCTCGTGAAACGACGGAGCTTCCTTCGACTTCGTTAACTATAGACAGAATGAAATAACCCTGCTTTTTATATTTGGGTAAGCATTAATTATTAAATTTTTTATTTAATTTAAATTATAAAGATTTTTAACCGATTCTTGAGAAAGCACAACAAGAGTAATTACTCCTAATACAATTCCATATTCAGTAATTAAGCATTCTAGACAATCAATAATTACACTAAACAAGTAATTTTTTCTTTCTGCAAGATATCTACCAGAAACAAGCACGCATATTAAAATTGAAAGTTGGAAAATAAAGGAAATTATCAAAAAACATATTAATACCCATAGTGGCAAGTTCAAAAAAATAGAAAAAGTTGAGCTAACTAGGGGAGACATGATTATTTTAAAGCAATAATAAATATATGAAGGTATAATTATTGCTCCATATACATAGTGGCTAACTGAAACAATCTTTAAATATTTGATAGCCTCAGCCTCATTCATCTATTTTTTATTCCTATCTTCTTAAAATATCTTTAATAACTAAAAAAGCAACTAAAATTTCTAACAATAATTGTTGGAACTGTAAAATTGGATCTAATCTCCAGCCCGCAAATATAAGAATTATTCCCGATAAAAATAGAGCCAATGGACAATAAATAAGTTCCAAAATTTTAATTATTATATTGATTGAATTGCCTGATGTTCTTACCGTATTTGCAATTTGAGCGATTAAAATTATTAAGTAAGCAACTGCGCCCAAAATATTTAGCAAACCTAGTAAGCCTGTAGAAGAATAAAAACTAACATTAACCATTTTATATTTAAAAAATACTTAAACTAGCGCAAGTATAACAGTAATGTTTTTCTATGTCTCGAAGCTAGATCGAATAATGACGAGTGTACGAAAAGCTATACATGTTGGATTGTTAATAACTAACGTTCTTTAGGCAGCTAGATTAATTACTTCTACTTTAATCTTCATGCCTGCCTTAACTATCATCTGAACTAACTTATCAATACTAAATCGATCGATATCTCCATTCATTAAATTACTAATTCTTGGCTGAGTTTCCTGAAAAAATTTGGCTGCTTCTTGTTGAGTCCAACCTTGTTTATTTATATATTGCTGTAAATCTAAAATGAGGTCTGCTCTTATTTTTAGATTAGCTGCTTCATGAGGTTCAAAACCTAAATCTTCAAAAATATTTTCTTGACCTTTTTCTAGTGAAATTAGAGGTTTATTATTCATTTTTAGTTTTCCTTTAGTTTTTTTCTTAACTCAATCATTGCTTGGTAACGCTGTTTACCAATCTCAATATCTTCTTTTGAAGAACCAATCTAATAAATTGGTCGATCTAACATTAGATTAATAGTCGATATACCTTATTTAGTATAAAATCTTTAGAATAAGTCGGATTGCGATCGCGTTTTCAAAAAAATCCTTTAATTTTCTATCCACGCCCAATTCATTTTTACAGTTAGAAAATTGGTTGAATTAACTAAGTAGTATCCATGTTTTTTTCAATCTATTCGATGAGCAAATTTTAAAGCTTCATTCAATTCTTGTAATTTGCGATAGCTTCGCCTGGGCGTAGACGGGGCGTTCTTTCTGGCGACGCAGGTTCGCCAGCTAGCCCCTCCCCAATCGCTTATTTCTTTTGAGTGCATAAAAAATTTTCCAAACGTTGTTTTAAATTAATTTCAAGAAACGAAAAAACTGTAGACCGATCGCGCCACCTCAGCAATAGCTTTTTCTTGTTCTGGCATTGGTTTGTCGGAATTTTTGACAAAGACTGCGATCGCTATATGTCCTTTGCGATCGGGAAGAGTAATAAATCCAGCATCATTAGTAGCAAGAAAATCCGTACCAGTTTTATGAGCGACTACAACTTCTTTAGGCAACAGTCCTTTTAATCTTGACGCTCCTGTTTCACAGCGTTCCATTGCGTTTAGAATTAATATGGTAGATTTGCTGGATATTTTTTGCTTCAATAGAATTTACAGCATTTGTAGTTAAAAATTGTTGGGCGTTAATTGGAGAAATTAGTATAAATCCGAAAAACCCAATTAAAAATGTAGCCAACCAAATTTTAGATACTCGACGCATAAGCTATTACCACCTCATAATTTATACAGATAACATTCTAAAACTACCGTTTCGAAAAAAAATTAAGGCAATATAATGGATCTCTAAAATAATGACTTCGGAAAAAATTAATGACTCAACAATATTCTGAAGCCGATCGAATAAATGCGGATTCTATGCTTGCTTTAAAATCTCGCAGTATTGAAGTGCGACAAATGTGGCGATGGGAAGATTCTACAGAAAAATGGTTCGATCGCATAATTGAATTACTAGAAATACCCGATATTTCTTCAGTTTTTCTCGATCCGCAACTTCAAGGAGGAGGTAAACTATTTTTTCGTGAAGATGGTTTGGTTTTAGAGGGAGTCAGTTTTACAGCCGAACAATACGATCGACTAGTAAACTGCATCAAAGATCGTTTTGTTTTGGATCGGGCGATCGCAGACGATCGCTTACAAGAAGGATTTATTAAAACCGAACAGGGAAATTATTACTGGGTTGGTATTTTAAATACATTATCTGGTTTGCAAGTTACTCTAATTTTTCGAAGATCGAGAGAATCGATCGAAAATTTAAGCGATCGAACCAAACAAGTTATCGAACAAATGCAAAAACATCCCAATGGTTTGATGGTATTTTGTCATCGACCTTGGAGTATGAGCCAACAAGGTATTATGTTTAGTGTATTCGATCGAATAATCAGTCAATTAAAAAGCGATGCACGTATCGGTTGCATAACAGAAAGTTTGCAAACTTATCCATTGCGCGAGAATATTACTCAACTTTATGTAGACGGATCTCATCAATCTTGGGAAAAAGCTACCCGTGCTTTAGTCGCACAGGATATAGATGTAGTGATGATGCGGGGGCGTAACCAGAAAGAAGTAGTCACTCAAGCAATTTTAACTGCATTAGAAGACAGATTTGTTTTAGTCGATGTTTCACACCTAAGCGCGATCGACACCTTATTCTGGCTTTTAAATGAATTACCAGTAAGCGCTAGTCAGGTGTCTTCTGTGTTACTTGGGATTGTAGGGAGTTATCCAGAACTACGTTCGGTCTGTCCTCATTGTACAATTACAGAGCAACCCGATCGATCTATCCTCCAAAATCTTTCGGCATTAAATATTTCTGTCGATCTCAATCTTAAGTGGATTCGAGGTCGAGGATGTGTAGAATGTCATGGAACCGGTTATGAACCTCGCCAACGTCTTAGTGTGAGTGAAGCTATTTACATAGACAATAAATTAGCAAAACTTTGTGCAAATCAACCAACTCGTGAAGCATTAAATATTGCTTTAGCTGAAAGAAATTTTCGTACTTATTTTGAAGAAGCTTTAGAATTTAATCAACAAAAAATGACTAGCGTACAAGAAGCTATACGTGTGGGATTAGCCCGTAATGCCGATCTTTAGAAGAAGGTTCGAGATAAAGTTCGATCGCTTCTTGAATATTTTCTAAAACTTCATCAATGATTTAATCTATATTTAGCAGCATCACAGACACCAGGATTTTGGTCTTGAGTTAATCTTTCTAAAATATATGTTGGTGTTTTTGGATGTCTAGCTACAAATTTGCGATCGCAATTTAGGCATAACTAACTTCTATGCTAGTTATATATCTCGGAGAAGTTTTAGGCAGGGGAAATTCTTCTAAATACAATCGAGTTGCTTCTTTGACACCTGCGATCGCCTGTTCGATCGTTGCGCCTCGATCTACAGTACCAACTTCTGGACATTCAGCAATATAAAGATCGTCCTCTTTGTACACCACTACGGTAAAGCTTTGAGTCTTCATCTTGTTATATTTTTAAAATCTACCAACAAAAATAACATCTTTAAAAATTTCTCTTATGCGATCGCGCTAAAAAAACTCTTCGCTTATCTCTTTTGATTTTTTAGTAAATTCTCCAAACTTTGATTTTTATATAAAACGCGATCGTAATTTAAAAATTTATTTCTAGCTTCTTATGAGTAGATGATTCTTCAAATACTGTAAATCCTAATCTTTTATATAATCTTTCAGCAGGATTTCCCTTAACAATTTTTAGAAATAGTTTTTTATTATTTATTTGTGCTTTTTTAATTAGTGAGTTTATTAAACTTGTGCCAATTCCTTGTCTTTGATAATTGCGATCGATTTGGATTTCGCCCAGATAAATTTCACGCTCGTATATAACAACTTTTATAAAGCCGACAATTCTATCTTCAATTTCAATAATTTGATAGTCTTGTGGAATAAAGCGATCGCGGAATAGTTTAGGATTCCAAGAATAAAGCTTCTCTACATATCCTTTCATATTTTCTGTATAAATGCGATCGAGTACATCTACATCCTTATTTGTAGCTTGACGAATAGAATATTCCATCTTTTCTTTATCGATCGAAGTTTCAAAAAATTATCTATCTAGCTCTATCTAATGAACTTACAGATATAGTTAATTACAAATTTATCGATCCTGGCGGTATTAAAGCAGAAAAATGTTATGGGTTGATGAATACTTCTACTCCAGATGGAATTGCTACTAATTGGAAAGTCTTAGGTTCTGTTCCTGGTTATTCAGGTAGTAAAGTAGGTCAAAAGTATACTCTCTATAACCGATTGACTTAGTTCGATCGCCATTCGCTAACACAGGTAAAGCATTGTAATAACTTTGCATATGAGTGATATCAAAAGCTACAGAATTTAAAATCATCGTGAATTAAAAAAGTTGTATGAAAACAAATGTAGTAGAAGCAGATTCACTCAAACAAGTATTTGGATTGCCAACGCTGGTGATTTACGGAGTCGGCGATATTTTGGGTGCTGGAATTTATGCGGTAATTGGAAAAATTGCGGGACTTTCCGGCACTTTGGTTTGGGCTTCGTTCTTGACTGCCATGATTGTTGCGGCATTCACGGCTTTAAGTTACGCCGAACTGGGCAGTAGATTTCCACAAAGCGGAGGAGTCGCCTGCTTTGTCCACAGAGCATTTCGCACTGACTGGCTTTCAATTCTGGTCGGCTGGTTAATGTTTTGTACCTGTCTGGTTTCGATGGCAACGCTCTCAAAATCATTTGCAGGCTATTTTAATGCCTTTGTTCCAGCCATTCCAGATTGGTTTATTATCATCGCTCTTTTTTCTGTGCTTGCCTTTGTAAACTTCAGAGGCATGAAAGAATCCTCGGTTGTGAATATTGTTTGCACATCGGCTGAGGTTTTTGGTTTAGTCATCGTTATTGTGGTTGCAAGCTTATTTTTGATTGGTGATGGATCGGGATCGAACGCTCTTGCTGCCGTTTCCAAAGAGCAAACAATAGGTTGGACGGCTGTCGCACAGGGAGCAGCACTAGCTTTCTACGCTTTCATTGGGTTTGAAGATATTGTTAATGTTGCAGAGGAGGTGAAAAATCCCGAACGCAATGTTCCAAAGGCTATATTACTTGCTCTTGGAATTGCAGGTACTATTTATATAATCATTTCTTGGCTTGTCATTAAGGTAATTCCTCCCTCAGCACTTGCTGCTTCAAACGCTCCACTACTCGATGTAGTTCGTTTAGCACAGCCTAATTTTCCACAAATTATCTTCACTATCATCGCCTTGTTTGCGGTGATGAATACGGCATTACTAAATTTTGTCACGGCATCACGTCTGCTGTTTGGAATGTCGCGCGAAGGGCTACTTCCCGCTTGGTTGGGAAAGTTGCATCCACGTCGAGCAACTCCTTATCGAACGCTACTAATCATTCTACCAATTGCCATTTTTCTAGCACTTTCTGGGACACTACAATTTTTAGCAGGAACTACCGCTACCTTAATTCTGGCAATGTTTTGTCTTGTCAACCTTTCACTGCTGTCGATCAAACGTAGAGAACCTGAAACTAACGGTTTTCGAGTTCCCTATCTAATTCCAGCGATCGCACTGCTGTTGGATCTAATTTTGGTTGCCTTTGCTTCTTTTGAAAGTCACATTTTGGCGCTGGTATTTGCAGGAATTGGAATGCTTTTAATTCTGCTTAAAAAAACGATTGGAAGAGGACACTTACCAAACACTTAATTCGATCGAAATATTTTTTATTTAGTTGTTTTTTTACGATCGTCATCCATTAAATGGCTAATTTTTTGCTGAGTTTTATTAAACACTTTAGCTATTTTTTGTTGAGTCCAACCTTTATTGTTTGGCGGGAAGCTTTTGTAATTGCTTAGCAACAGATTTATCGATTAACAGTAAATATCGATCGCTCAAAAGTTCTTCAATGCCAATCAATCCTTCACTTTCAGCCATTGCTTTCTTTAAAACAGCCGATTCAATAGCATCTTTTAAAGCTTCTAAGCGCGCTAAATCTTCGCAACTAACGATCGCTGCAACTGGTTTACCGTGACGTTCGATTTGAATTCTTTCCTTTCCATACCCAGCACGATTGATAAGTTCTAAAAAGTTATTACGTGCTTCAGTTGCGTTTACTGAATTCATTTGAGCTTGTCTAAATTTTATACAAAATGTACATTTATTATAATTTGTACATTTTAATTCGCTCCTAGCATTAATTAAGGAAAATTCGATCGCCAAAATTCGTTTCTTACGCAAATTAATCGGACAACCAATGCGGCGTAATGAGTTGCGTTACGATCGCACGTTGAGAGATTTGATGGTGATGCGTATCCCTAACAATACCAATTTTAAAGTAACGCCAGAACAATGGCAGAGGGTCGATCGCTTGAAAGGGTAATGAATATTCAGAACTTTTTTGATCTTGCTTATTACAAGCTTACCAAATCGTCTCTACATGAGGATAATTCAAAATCTTAGTATCACAAGTTACCAGTGGAATTCCATAGCGTCGTGCGATCGCAACAATAATCCTATCTGCTGGATCTCTATGAAAATTGTCAGGTAATTGTGTACTAGCAATCGCATCGAGTGGAGATAATGCTTCAATTACAACGCCTGAATGACTATGCGCCAATTGATACCATTCATTAATTGGTAAAGGTAGAGTTAATTTTCCAATACTAGATTTAACTGCAATTTCCCAAACCGATATTGCTGACACCAACAAGCCCTGAAGAGGTTCTTCAGCATCAATGATAACTCGTGCAGATTCCGAAAGTTGATTCGGTTCGTGAAGTAACCACAGCCAAACATGGGTGTCAAGTAAAATCATTCTCCCAAAGCTTCCCACAGTTCGGGCATTGGTTCATCAAAGTCGTCAGCAATAGTAATAGGCATTCCCCTAAGTGGATAATGACCTACAGGAATAGTAGTTTGACAAGGAGTAATTCGAGCTACAGGCAAACCATTGCGAGTAATGACAATTTCAGATTGAGTTGTCGTAATCTCATCTACAATCGCAGCGAGTGAGACTTCTGTTTCTTGTACATTAATATATTTCATCTTGTCAACTTTTCGCCATTGTTGCACACTATCATTTTAGGATAAAAGTCAAAAGGAAAGTTTAGACCTTCCGTATCTAACTTTGCTTGCACAACACCAGAAACAAAAAAATTACTCAATAAAGATGTAATCATAAAATACCGTTATCAAGATAAAACAAAAGTTTTTGTTAAAGAGATAAAAATCACTAAAAATGAATGCGTCAATCTCTGATATAGTAAAGCCTATAAAGGACAGTAATTCAATATAAATAAAGTCAAATGTTTAGCTAATTATAGCAATCCTAAATTAGGACGAAGTGCAAGAAAAAACCGTCCGCAGATGAACATAGATAGAGTTAATGATTAGAGGATATCTGAGAAGTAACAGATTAAGCTAATCGTCTCTTGAATTGGTTTCCTTTAGATTATTAGTTTATTTTCCGTACTCTCTAGAATTTTCATCTTTGCTTTTATCAAATTTAAGGATATTAATAGGTTAACTTTCTCCTCATCACTAGCCAAAAAACAAGATCCACAAGTGAACGCAGATAAAAACAGATAGCCCGATCGCTTGTGTCTCAACATAAAATTAAGATTTGAAAGCACTTTATCCCGATCGCTTATCTCACTCGATCGCTCTAAACTACTGACCTGTTTTTAAAGATAGAGTAAAAAAACTCGATCGAGACACCATCCATACGCCCAAAAAAGACAAATACTATAAAATTAATCTAATCTTCCGTTTATTAAAATTTATTCACATATCGGTCGATCGCCAGTCGCAACTCATGAACAGTACCTTTTTACAACGTCTCAATAGTCCAAAACGTCCCGTACTCGTCTTTGATGGCGCGATGGGAACGAATTTACAAACACAAAATCTTACTGCCGAAGATTTTGGTGGTGCAGAATATGAAGGATGCAATGAATATCTCGTCCATACCAAACCAGAGGCGATCGAAAAGGTACATCGTGGCTTTTTAGAAGCAGGTGCAGATGTAATCGAAACCGATACCTTTGGTGCTACTTCGATCGTCCTTGCTGAATACGATTTACAAGATAAAGCTTATTATTTAAATAAAGCTGCCGCCGAATTGGCGAGAAAAGTTGCCAGTGAATATTCTACACCAGAAAAACCACGTTTTGTAGCTGGTTCGATGGGGCCTGGTACTAAATTACCAACTCTCGGACATATTGACTATGACAGCTTGAAAAATGCTTATGTAGAGCAAGTTGAAGCTTTATACGATGGCGGCGTAGATTTATTATTAGTAGAAACCTGTCAAGATGTATTGCAAATTAAAGCAGCCTTAAACGCGATCGAAGAAGTATTTGAAAAAAAAGGCGATCGTCTTCCCTTGATGGTATCTGTCACCATGGAAGAAATAGGTACTATGTTAGTAGGGACAGAAATAGGCGCGGCAGTAGCCATCTTAGAGAGATATCCTATTGACATTTTAGGACTAAACTGCGCCACGGGGCCAGATTTAATGAAGCCCCATATTAAATATTTATCTGAAAATTCTCCTTTTATCGTCTCTTGTATTCCCAACGCAGGTTTACCCGAAAATGTCGGTGGACAAGCACATTACAAGCTTACGCCGATGGAATTGCGGATGAGTTTGATGCACTTTGTAGAAGATTTGGGAGTGCAAATTGTTGGTGGTTGTTGTGGTACTCGCTACGAACACATTCAGCAGTTAGCTGAAATGACTCAAGATTTAACACCGAAAGAACGTAATTATCGCTATGAACCTTCGGCGGCATCTATTTATAGTACTCAACCATACATTCAAGATAATTCTTTCCTGATCGTTGGCGAAAGATTGAATGCCAGTGGTTCTAAAAAATGCCGCGATCTTTTAAATGTGGAAGATTGGGATAGTTTGGTTTCTTTGGCAAAATCTCAAGTTAAAGAAGGCGCACACGTCCTCGATGTTAACGTCGATTATGTGGGTAGGGATGGTGTGCGAGACATGAGAGAATTAGCCTCTCGCGTCGTTAATAATGTCAACTTACCTTTGATGCTTGACTCCACCGAATGGCAAAAAATGGAGGCGGGTTTAAAAGTTGCTGGTGGTAAATGCATCCTCAACTCGACTAACTACGAAGATGGTGAAGAAAGATTTTTTAAAGTAGTCGAACTTGCTAAAAAATACGGCGCGGGAATTGTCGTCGGTACGATCGATGAAGATGGAATGGGGCGTACCGCCGATAAAAAATTTGAAATCGCCAAACGTGCTTATAATGCGATCGTAGAATATGGTATACCCGCCCATGAAATCTTTTTCGATCCTTTAGTACTTCCCGTTTCTACAGGTATTGAAGAAGATAGAGAGAATGGTAAAGCAACTGTCGAAGCAGTTAAAAGAATTAGAGAAGAATTACCAGATTGTCACATTCTTCTAGGACTTTCTAACGTTTCCTTCGGTTTGAATCCAGCCGCACGTCAGGTATTGAATTCCGTCTTCTTACACGAAACAATGGCGGTAGGTTTGGATGCTGCGATCGTCAGTGCTAATAAAATTTTACCGCTTTCTAAAATCGATCCAGAACATCAAAAAGTTTGTCAGGATTTAATTTTCGATCGCCGCGAATTCGATGGAGATGTTTGCACTTACGATCCTTTAACTAAACTGACAACTTTATTTGAAGGAAAAACAACTAAGCGCGATCGATCTAATGATGTAAATCTACCGATCGACGAACGACTCAAACAACATATCATTGACGGCGAACGTCTTGGTTTGGAAGAAGCTTTAGCAAAAGCATTAGAATCCTATCCCCCACTAGAAATTATCAATACTTTCCTCCTCGATGGCATGAAAGTTGTGGGAGAATTGTTCGGTTCGGGGCAAATGCAACTTCCTTTCGTATTGCAATCCGCGCAAACTATGAAAGCAGCAGTAGCTTATCTAGAACCTTTCATGGATAAGGAAGACAGCAACAGTAACGGTAAGGGAACATTTGTTATTGCAACTGTTAAAGGTGACGTTCACGATATCGGTAAAAACTTAGTCGATATTATTCTCTCCAATAACGGTTACAAAGTAATCAACCTGGGTATTAAACAACCCGTAGAAACTATTATCGAAGCTTACAAACAACATAAACCCGATTGTATCGCCATGAGTGGTTTATTGGTGAAATCGACGGCGTTTATGAAAGATAATTTGGAGACGTTTAACGAAAAAGGAATTACCGTACCCGTCATTTTAGGTGGCGCGGCGTTAACTCCTAAATTCGTTCACCAAGATTGTCAGAATACTTATAAGGGTAAGGTGATTTACGGACGAGATGCTTTTGCTGACTTACATTTCATGGATAAGTTAATGCCAGCGAAAGCGAAGAATAATTGGGACGATCTGCAAGGATTTTTGGATGAAGTTGAGTCCGCAGATAAACACGGATTAACGCAGATGGATTCTGGTAATGGGGATAAGCCCTTCGCTGATGCTAACGCAGATACTATTTTTGTGGATGATGAAAGCAAAAAACCAGAACCAATTGTTATCGATACCAAGCGATCGGAAGCGGTAGATGTAAATATCGATCGCCCGACTCCTCCTTTCTGGGGAACGAAAATAATTACTCCAGATGCGATCGATTTAGAAGAGGTATTTTGGTATTTAGATTTGCAAGCTTTAATTGCAGGACAATGGCAATTCCGCAAACCAAAAGAACAGTCTCGCGAAGAATACGATGAGTTTTTAGCGAAAAAAGTTCATCCAATTCTTGCAGAATGGAAGCAGAAAATTGTTGAAGAAAAATTACTGCATCCTACAGTGGTTTATGGTTATTTCCCCTGTCTGTCGTCAGAAAATTCATTGCACCTATACGATCCGAATAATACTTCAACTGAACTAGTAAAATGGGATTTCCCCCGTCAACGTTCTGGTCGTCGTCTCTGTATTGCTGATTTCTTTGCACCTGTAGGCAGCGAGAAAATGGATGTCTTCCCAATGCAAGCGGTAACAGTAGGAGAAATTGCGACAGAATACGCGAAGAAGTTATTTGACGGTAATGATTATACCAATTACCTCTATTTTCATGGTATGGCAGTACAAACGGCGGAAGCATTAGCAGAATGGACTCATGCGCGTATTCGCCGCGAGTTGGGTTTTGGGGATGAGGAACCAAAAACTGTTAAGGAAGTATTGCAACAAAAACATCGCGGTTCTCGTTATAGTTTTGGTTATCCTGCTTGTCCGAATATTCCCGATCAGTATAAGCAATTGGAGATATTAGATACTGGAAGAATTGGGATGTTTATGGATGAAAGCGAACAGTTATATCCAGAACAATCGACTACTGCTTTTGTTACTTATCATCCTGTTTCTAAGTATTTTAGTGCTTAGTTAGTACTAGTTTTTTGTCCTCTTCTTCTGTAGTTGGAAGGAGAGGATTTTTTTTCGCGCAGAGGCGAAGAGAAAAAATTAAAATAAGTAATTTTTCTGAGGTGCTTAAAAACTACTGACAGGCAAAATTAGAGATGATATTAATTTCATAAAACATCTCAAAAAAAGAGTAAAAAATATGTATAATTATTTTTTGAATCAAAAATCAAACATAAAAATATTTAAGCAAGCAATCTCAATCATAATATTTTCGATATTTATTCAATTTCCTTTACTTGCCGAACCTGTAAAATTTCTTTCCGAAAAAAAGTTAATTCCAGCTCATCTTGAATGGAATAGAGAAATAATTGCCAACAGACAAGGAAAAATCATGTTTCGAGTAACTTCAGAGCAGCCTTTTACAGTAACACTTATTAATAAAAAAGGTTACAATGCACTTCTTAAAAAAGATAGTAAAGGATTTTCACGAGAAGATATTGTCTTAATGATTGACTCGCCAGAACCTTTGCTAGAAAAGGAAGTAGAGCTTATTCCTGACTCTTATTGGTTTATAATTGAAAACCGAAGCAATGAAAATGTTGAATTCAATTTAGAATGTTTTGGTTTAGAATCAAATTAGAAACCAATTAAATTAAGATTTTGATTTTTTTAATTGTTTTCGATATGTATATCGACAAAAGCGAACAGTTATATCCAAAACAATCGACTACGGCTTTTGTTACTTATCATCCTGTTTCTAAGTATT
Organism: Xenococcaceae cyanobacterium; assembly: GCA_051657945.1. Lineage (GTDB taxonomy): Bacteria > Cyanobacteriota > Cyanobacteriia > Cyanobacteriales > Xenococcaceae > CAZJTL01. Next base: position 26,495 of record JBOFLQ010000178.1, read on the forward strand.
TTAGTGCTTAGTTAATATAAGGGTAGGGATTACCTACCCTTTTAAATTAGTAAGTGTCACAAAAATGCAGCTAGCCAAATTTGCAGAAATAAAAAAACAACTCAAGATTGAAGATGACAATCTTTATTTTTATACGACAGAAGCAGATGGAACGCTTACATTACGTCAAGCAAGTGAATATGAAATTTTAGCTGAAGAAGGATTAAGAGAAGTTTACGACGAAGAACCAGATGGTTTATGGGAGAAATGTCTTGAAGATTAGTCAGAGAGATATTATCTTAGTTAAGTTTCCTTTTTCGGATCTGAGTGCTGCTAAAGTAAGACCAGCTTTAGTAATATCTAGCGATCGATATCACTCTAAATATCAAGACGCTGTTGTTCTAGCGATAACATCAAATTTGTCTGCTTTAGAATATAAAGTTTTTATTGAAAATCAGGATTTAGAGGTTGGCAGTTTACCAGTAAAAAGTGCTGTAAGAGTAGATAAACCTTTTTCTGTTTTGCAAAGTAAAGTTCTAAAAGTTCAGGGAAAATTAAAAACTCAAAAATTTGAAGAAGTAAAGGCTAAAATTGCTAATTTAATTGATTAAAAGAATTTTAATAGAAAAGAAATATTCGTTTTTTGGCGATCGCTCCAATCAAATAACTATCGCTTACCTTATACCAAATCAAAATTTTTTTACGACAGATATAGTCATTCCAATTAATTTCCATATGATTTTTAAGTGCGATCGCTTATGGAAAAATAATCGCGCCATATGTTTTCTATTTGGAATGACTATAAATATAGGGGCGAATGGCCATTTGCTCCTACATTAGATGAATGTGCAAGATTCTTTTTTCAAATTGGTATTATCTCTTCTGATAAGGTTCTTCTGTATATTCTTGTTGAAGAGATTTAACATCTAACTTATGAATATTTAGCCATTCTTGTATTGTAGAATCGCTAACTTCATTTATTTGATAATCTTTAAATTCTTTAAAAAAAGATTTGATATTGTCTTTAAATAATTTTAGCTTTCCTTTTCTCATTATTTCAACCTTATGAGTAAAATTTCCTTGAGCTGAAATGCTTTTAGTTGGAATAATTAGTATTCTTTTTACAGGGTTCGTATTATATTCTCGCTCGAACCATGCACAATGATTATTCATTTGACCAGTTTCACTTTTAGTTATTTCATTTCTTGAGTTGTCAACTTCACTTTTACACTCAAAAAATAAATATTCATTACTTGAAATACACCACAAATTATCAGGCCCTTTTTTAAATTCTTTATCTGGTCTTTGACTTTGAAAACCAATCGCATTGCCAAGCTCTTGAAGTGCTTGTTCAAATTTTTCCGCAAGCTGTCCAAAACTTAGTCGATCGAAGATATCATTTATACTCATCAAGATTTCTTCATAGTTATTATTATGTGAAGCCATCCATTTTCTTATTGTTTTAATTCTATTTTCATGTATATAATTTAGCTTTCGATAACTAATACCTTCTCTCGGCTTAAGAAGTTGTATGTTATTAGTAAAAGCACTTTGTTGAGTTTTATTTGAATCTGTTTTACTAATTCTATATTTATATCTAGCTAAAGTTTGAAGATACCAACCCTTTTCAGTTGCATTATCCTTACAATAATCATCAATTATTGTTTGTATGCAATCGATCGCTTTTTCAGGATCATTTTTATAAAAATAATTCTCAGCTTTTTTCTCTAATTCTAGAATTTTTAAAATATGTTTTTTTGTAATTTCATCTTCATTATTACTATCATCCATTTTTTCTTTATAATATTCTTTCCAGCCTTCGTCTCTTTTTAAAGACTGGTCTATTAAATCTAAAATTGCTTTTAAACGCTCGGGATTTTTTCTTACATCTTCCTCTTGAGTAAATTCAGCAATTTCTAAGCCTATCTCAATTTGTCGTCGTGTTTGTGACGAAAAAAACTTGTTTGAAGTAATACTTTTGACAAATTTAATTAAATCATCACCAATTAGAATAATAACACTGTAATCTTTTTCTCCTCTAACACTTCGACCTAAACCTTGTTCTATTTTTTGAGCATTTTTAATATTTGTTAGATCGCTATTCGCTCTACACTCCTCTTCATATCTTTCTGTCAGTGAATTTGCATATGGCATTGAATCAATAATTAAAATACGGCAAGAATCATCTGGTAAATCTATACCATCGTATCTATTAACAACCACCAAAGTTTTGCTATAATTTCCTTGTTTTAATTCATCAATTTGTTCAAAAATTTTTTCATGACTAGAAATGTTGGCTTCTAATTTTTGGTATAGTTCTGCTTTTTTAAAGCTAGATGTGATTACTACTATTCCTCCAGTTCTACGATTATTTGGCTTAGAGAATTCATGAATAATACAAGATCTATCTAGGTCTTCATGTATTAAGGATGGAATCAAAATCATCTTTTCACCAGCCCATTTTTCATCTCGATCGAAAAGAGGATTTTTTACTGCTTCAATATCTAGTCCTAATCCTTTGATAAAAAAAGAATCATTTTGTGTGGTTGCTGACATTAAAATTCTATGTTCAGCTTTGGTAAAAGTAGAAAATTGATTTACTAAACTGGAAATAGCAGAAATTTCTAATTCTTTACCACTAAAAAAACATTGACAGTTTTCAAGTCTATCTTTAATCAAAGACCAAGTAAATTTTACTTGGTCTTCATTAGCATGTTTCAGCAAAAAACTGAGTGTTTCTGATTTTTTGTCTTGCCAACTCCAATAAGGAACTGGCAGCAAGGTATTATATTCTCCATCTTTGATTTCAAGAAAACTTCCTTCTCCTTGTTCTTTTAAGTCTTCTTCAAATAAATTAAGTAGTTGTTTATATAAATCATGTTTTTGATTGACTTTTATTTTAAAAGAGTCATTAATAACATCTATACATGCATGTGAGTCATCTAAAATAATTGTATTGACTTTGGTAAAAGTTCCACCAATACCAAAAATTGATTTACCATTAAAAACTTTTTGAACATGCGTAATTAGAATTTTTTCTGAATTCAAAAATAGATCGGGTAAAGAATTATCTTTATTAAGAGTTACATATCTAATCCCAAATTTTTCGGCTTCTTGACATGTCTGTTTGACTAAATATTTATTTGGACAGACATAAAGACATGGACCTTTTTTAGCATTTAATTTGGATTGGAGGATTAATAAACCAAGTAAAGTTTTTCCTTGTCCAGTGTGTAATTTTATAATTAAGTCTTTATCTTCTTTTCTATTTGACCACCACTCTTGCAATATTTTTTCTTGAACTAGACGTAAAGGACCAGCTTGACTTCTTCTATCCAGTCCATCGTAAATTTCAATAGGATTTATCTTCTTTTGGATCGATTGCGATCCCAATCTTTTTTTGAAATCAATCACTTTTTTTAGATCTCAAGTATGGTAAAAATAGCCTTACAAGCTTATCCTTACAAAACCTGAGTTACCCAAAAATTTATAGATTTTTTAAAATGGAATAGAAATACGCTCGCTCAACTTATCTAACTAGATAAAATCAAAACGCGATCGCCTTGATTGAAAAGATGAAGTTTCAGGCAATTCCCTTCGGGATAGCTTCGCTTCACGCTTAAAATCAAAGTACGTAAATATCTACCTAACAATGCAAGCTTACAAACTAACGGTCAAAATCGATCGCCAAGCATGTAAGCATTCTAAAATACTGAATATATAATCGAATCAAAAATTAGAGATCGCAACAATATGACAACTCTAGAACAAGCACTCGATACAGTCAGCCAGTTACCTCCAGATCGGCAAGAAATGCTGATTGAAATTATTCAAAACCGTCTTGTACAAACACGTCGTCAAGAAATTGCAAAAGACGCAAAAGAATCGATCGCAGCTTTTCATCGGGGAGAATTAAAACCCCAATCGCTCGATGCGATCGTTGCAAAATTACGAGAAACACTGCAAGATAACCATTGAGGCAATTAGTACTAACGCCAAAGTTTAAACGATCGTTTCGTAAGTTTGTTCTTCGCAATTCTAAGTTACAAAGAAGGATTGAAGAAACATTACATCAAATGTAAGAAAATGTATTTGCTTCTAGGCTTGGTACGCATTCTCTCAAAGGTGAATTGCTGGGATTGAAAGCCTGTTCTTGTGGTTATGATTGTCGAATTCTATTTTCTATTGAAACAGACAAAGAAACTAAAGAAGAAGTCATTATCTTACTCGATATTGGCACTCATGACGAAGTGTGTTGAGAGAAATTAAGCCGATCGAACCGATGCGATCGCCCTTGATGAAGAGATAAAGTTTCAGGCGATCTTAAAATGAGACTATAAGAAACATCTCGCGTTTTTATGCAAGCTTACAAACTAACTGGAAAAATCGATCGCTCTGGTAAATTAATTATTACCGAACCGACTAATCTCAATCCAGGGAAAGTAGAAGTCATTATTTTACAGACAGCTACAACAACAGAAAAGGAATCCTCCCATGATGAAGTAATAAAAAAACGTCCATCTAAAGTAAAATCTTTTCAAGATTGGTTTGCAAAAACCGAACCAACATCTTCTAATTTTGAGCCAGACGAAGCTAAATGGGATTATTTAAAAGAAAAACATAACCTGTGAAAGTTTTATTAGATACAAATGCAATTCAATATAGTGCTGCGGTGATAAATAATTTAGATGTTATAGTTACTCGTAATCCTCAAGACTTTCCTGTCAAAATTCCTAGAATTTTAACTCCAAATTAATTGATTCAAGAAGTCGAACTGAATAATATTTAGGGCAATTGCGATCGATAACATGATGAGGCAAAGTTTCATACGATAGATTTTCTGAACGGGCGATCGAATCTTTGCCATCGCATAAGAGTGAAAAGATAAAGTTTAAGGCGATCGATTTTTGGAACGGGCGATCGCCTTAGCATTATTCTAGAATTAGAAAGCAGATCGCTTTTTATTATTATGAAACTGACTCGCATTACAATAAATCCCGAACAAATGGGAGGAGTTCCTTGTATTCGTAATCTTAGAATTCCCGTTGCTACTGTAATTACTATGTTCGCTGAAGGTATGAGAGAAGACGATATTTTATCTGCTTTTCTCGATTTAGAACGAGAAGATATCATTGAAGTTTTATACTATGCGGCTGAAGCTTTACAAGAAAGAGAATTACCTTTACTAACTTCATGAAATTTCTCATCGATAATGCTTTATCTCCGCTAATTGCCTAAGAACTGCAAAAAGTTGGCTATGATGCTACTCACGTTCGTGAATACAATATGCAAGCTGCACCCGATACAGAAATATTTGAACTTGCTTCTGGTGAAGGACGAATAGTAGTTTCTGCTGATACTGACTTTGGTACGCTTTTAGCATTAAGAAAAGAACGTTTTCCATCTGTAATTTTATTTCGTCGCGGTACATCAAGAATTCCTCAGCAACAATTTGAGATGTTGTTAGCAAATTTACCAACAATCCAAGAATCCTTAGAAGAAGGTAGCTTAGTTGTTTTTGATAAAAATCGTATCCGAATTCGTGCATTACCAATGTAGTTATTATTGCCGATCGCTGCGACTCAATCTAACTAGATAAAAAAACGCGATCGAGCATTTAATCTAAAAGTTTTTCAAGAAGCTACTGGTATTTCCACTAACTCACCCGAAGAACAAGGTTGTGGAATTGCCTCTCCATATTCACAAATGCTTTTAAATAAATTAGGTTTAGTAATTAGAACGATTAAATTATCCATATAGCGATCGCTTAATTTTTCTTTAGTAATAAAAGCTAAAGCAATACTGGCAGACAATTTGACAAGGTCGCTTGCTTCTAAATCAATTATTTTTTCTAAAAAAGCCAAATCGATTGCTTCTGTGTTACTCATAAATGCTAAACATAAAGGAATAATAGTTCTAATTTTTCCATCTGATTCATTGGTAAAACGATCGTAGAGTTGATGACAAATATATTCTGTATTTGCCAGACAACAAGATAAACAATAAATAGCTTCAAATCTAATCTTAGGTGAATAATGTTCTAATAGTTTTAGATAAACCTCAACTCCTTTGTTAAATTCTCTAGTTACTGCATCTACCCAGTTTAATTCTTCTACTATTTTTGCTTGATATTCTGGTGTCTCTTTTCTTTCGCGATAATGAATTAAAGTTTGATGAGTATCATGATAGGAAGTACCCGTACCAATATGATATATTTTCGAAATTAACCATTCTAATAGATCGATATCTGTTTCGGTTTCTAATCTTTCAATCATGCAAGGAATAGCAAGATAAGACTTTTCTGATACTGAGCCTTGATGCCAGCAGATCTCAAACAAATCATCTAAAGCTTGCTTTCTTGTTGATAAATCTTCTGAATATAGAGCGAATAGAGTATTGGTCATATATTCACTAGCTTCAGATGAAATTGCTTGCCAATCAACCATATTGTTTATGTATTATTTATCGATCGAAAATTATACAAAAAATTATTCTCGATCGAACTTCGGCGATCGCATAAGAGTGAAGAGATAAAGTTTCAGGCGATCGATTTTTGTAACGGGCGATCGTATTAGCATTATTCTAGGATTTAGATATCAAATCACTCGTTAAATACTTGCAGGAGATTATTGGGGAGACGATTCGAGCGAGGATTTTTTAGGATTCCTCATCTGAAAACTTTTGCACAAGACTATTAAGGTGGCGATTTACAACTTGTGATTGAAGAAATATTAAATTGTTAGGTAAGGGAAACAGGATTGAGCTTGAGTCGAGGATAATTTTTTCAGCTACGTAAATCCACTGAAAAAAGAAGCTCGATCGATGAAGAAAGCTAGCTCGTCACTATTTCAGCTTTGTTGTTTGATAATCTCTTCTCTACTTGCCTCAACACCAGTTTTTGCTCAAGATGCCGCAATTAGCGCCGATGGTACTACAGATACAAATGTGGTGACACCAGATGGTAGTAATTTTGATATTAATGGTGGCGATCGCGCAGGCTCAAATCTTTTTCACAGTTTTGGCAATTTTTCTGTACCCGATGGCGGTTCGGCAAATTTTCTCAATTCTACCGATATTCAAAATATTATTTCACGGGTGACGGGTGGACAAATTTCCGATATTCAAGGCGCGATCGCTGCTAATGGTGGCGCTAATTTATTTTTAATCAATCCAGCGGGTATCGTTTTTGGTCCAAATGCTAGTTTAAATATTGGTGGTTCGTTTTTGGGAAGTACTGCCGATAGTTTACTATTTTCTGACGGTACGGAATTTAGCGCAACTAATAATCAAGGTAAGCCTTTGTTAACGATTAATGCGCCGATCGGTCTAAATCTTAGAGATAATCCTCAACCAATTGTCAATCGCTCTGATGTTTTAGGCTCTACAGGTCAATTTTTAGACGGATTAGAAGTCTTACCTGAAAAAAATATCTCTTTAATTGGCGGTAATGTCAATCTAGAAGGTGGAAATTTAACCGCACCAGCAGGAAGTATCAACTTAGGTGGATTATCGGCAGCAGGAACGATTGGTATTAATAGTGATGGAAGTTTGAGCTTTCCTGAAGGAGTAACAAGAAGTGATGTAACTTTGAACGATAATGCTTTTGTGCGTGTTAATGGCTCTCTTGGTGGAAGTATTGCTGTCTTTGCCAAAGATTTAAATATGTCTGGCAATAGCACGCTACGAGGAGGAATATTCAGTAATGGTTTAGCTGGTAGTCAATCGGGAAATATTACTTTAAATGCTACAGGCGCGATCGCGATCGACTCCAGTAAAATTGATAATTCTGTAGGGATAGGTAACGCAGGAAATATAGAGATTAAAACAGGATCGCTTTCTTTGACTAATGGTTCGGAACTAAATAGTAACACGCTAGGCGTGGGCAATGCAGGCAATGTTACTATCACCGCTAGTGACTTATCTTTAGCTGATGGCGCTCAAATAGCAGCGAGTACTTTCGGACAGGGAGACGCAGGCAAAGTCATTATTAATGCCGATGAGATTACTTTTGATGGAGTAGGCGGTAATGGCGTTTCTAGCGGTGCTTTTAGTACAGTTAATTCTACTGCCATTGGCAATGCTAATGATGTTGAAATCAACACTCAACAACTGTTTTTAGACAATAGCGCTGCAATTAGTTCAAGTACTTTTGGAGTTGGCAATGCAGGCAATGTTAAGATTACCGCTCCTAATGGTTCAGCCAAATCAGTTAAAATCAGTAATGGTGCAGCGATAGGAGCGATTACTTTCGGACAGGGAGACGCAGGCAAAGTCATCATTAATGCTGATGAAATTACTTTTGATGGAGTAGGCAGTAATGGCGTTTCTAGCGGTGCTTTTAGTACAGTTGAATCTACTGCCATTGGCAATG
>JBOFLQ010000179.1:0-12495 GCA_051657945.1 Xenococcaceae cyanobacterium
CCGCCAGGAATACACTCGATTGAAATTGGAGTCATGCCAATAATTTCACCGTCCAAAACAACTTTTTGCGGAGGTTTAGCAGCAATTTTCACTTTTCTGGCGCGCAGATAGCCAATGTTATCGCGATTGACAGCATCTCCACTCATTCCAGTTTGTAGCAGGTGATAAGAAGCAGCGATCGCCTCTGTCCACTTTTCGATCGCAACAATGGTGACATCTAATAATCCATCATCAGCAATAATTCCTGCTGGCCCTTGAGCTAAAATTGAAGTTGGTGGTGCTGCATTAGCTACAGTTACAGCAGTAACGCGATCGAGGCGAACGATTTTATCTTCTGTTTCAATTTCCACTTCAAAAGCTTCAAGTTCGCTGAGTTGCTGCACTCCAGACATGATATATGCGAGCATTCCCCAACGGTTTTTTGCCTCTCTGCTGGTATTTTCGATCGTCTCAGCCTCAAAACCAATTCCAGCTAGCAATACCATTGGTTTGCCGTTGCAGATAGCAGCATCAACTTTGCGTGCATTTCCTGTCAAAATTGTCTGACAAGCTTCTTCGATCGTGTCGGGAATACCTAAAGCCACTGCAAAGGCATTGGCAGTACCTCGCGAAATTGCTCCTAATAATATATCCGTTCCAACTACAGCTTCAGCCGCCGCCGACAGCGTGCCATCACCTCCAGAAGCAATAATTGTATCAAAACCTCGTTGGACAGCATCTTTAGCTAATTGACCTGCATCGATTTCCTTTGATGTCAATTGTATGTCTAAATCAAATTCGGGTAGTAAAAGTTGTTTGATTGTTTCTAAATCTCGCTCGGGATCGCTTTGTCCAGCGACGGGATTAAAAATAAGACAGGCTTTGCGAGTCATGGTTGTCAAACCCCCTGATTAAAATATGTGAAAAATCATTAATAAAATTGACTCGATCGACTGCTGAATAAATTTGCCTTAGCCAATATCTATATGTTTATTCTATTTCTTGATTTTTTTTGACAAATATCTCTAAAGATATAAGTTTTATGTATTTGTGATTAGCTCGATCGAAATTAAATGTCTATTTAGCTGCAATAGTACGATCGAATAAATACAATCGCACTATTGCAGTATGAATAAGTACATTTAAAAAAACTTATAACTTAGAGTAACTGCTGTTTACTCAGTCAAATTTATTCATTAAAAAAATTTTGATTAATAAAAAATAAAGAAAAAATAGTTTGTATATATAAATGTGATATAAGTTTTTATTGAATAGCCATGAACTAGAAAAATTGTTGGTAATTTCATCGGTTCATCTTAGTTCGAAAAGTTTTATAGCTTTCTATCGCTTTTATTAAAAATTACCAAAGACAGAGATATCGATAGATTTTCGTAGTAGCTTTTGTGCTTATACGAAGGCATCTCTGTGCTTCAATTTACTAGAAATCGCTCGAGTTTTAAGCTATTAAATAATAGTTCGATCGCACTGGGGTCTGGGCATAAAAATTATGATGATAAAAACTTCTTCACTATTAAAATTAATTCCACTTGCAACAACCGTTGCTTTTGCAAGTTTGATGCCATTAAAAAAACTACATGCTGTTAATTTTGAGGAAGCACAAATAGCCAGCAATAATGTTGTCTTAATGGCTGTACCACTTCGCGGAGGTAATAATGGCTATACTCTCATGGTCGTCGAACAAATTCCAGGTCAACAACAGTGTTGGAGTGAAAGCGGTCAAAATCCCGTTGTGGTAAATCCTTTATTGTTGAATTTTGATTTTACTCAAGCTTGTAAACGCAGTAATGATAGTAACGGATATTCCCTTCGTTTAAATGGTCGAGATTTAGGATTAGATTATTTACTCAGAGTCGTTCCACAAAATGGAGAATTGCATTTAGTTAGTACTCAAAATAATAAACCAATCATGCATCTTGGTAGAACTTATGGAATGGCACCTGGAGCGCTAAAAATATTTCTCGATCCAGGTTTAAATGTGACTAGACGCAGCTATCAAGGAAATCTGACGGGACACGTTTACATAAGCGGTAATTCTGGCGCGATCGCAGGAGTTGTCAATCAACCGACAACAGCAGCTCCCAATCAACCGACATCGGGAGTTGCAAATCAACCGACATCGGGAGTTGTCAATCAACCGACAACAGCAGCTCCCAATCAACCGACAACAGCAGCTCCCAATCAATCTATCATGAATCTTTTAGCTCCATTGCAAAATATTTTGCAATGGAATCAACAATAAAAATTGACGAAGTCAGAAGTCACCGCCCCGTCATGCCCGCTTAGCGGAGGACAGCTTTTCTCGATCGAGAAGATGTCTAAAAATTAGTAGCGGTAGTTTACTAACTCCGATTGCGTAGCACTACCAAAAAGATCGTTGCGAACTTTAAACTTGTTTTTTGCTGTTTCGCAATCTCGAGCGATTTGTGCTTTTAGGGCATCCAAAGAAGGGAATTTTTGTTCGGGTCGAATAAATTGTTCTAAGTATACAGTGAGATTTCGATCGTACAAATCTCCCGACCAATCTAGCAGATGAATTTCTATAGTAGGAGCATCTCCTTCAACAGTAGGACGACAACCTATATTCATAACTGCGGGAATAAAAGATCGATCCTCAGTTGTGTCTAAATTGCTAATCGCTACGCTGACATAATACACGCCAAAACGAGGTAAAAACTTGTTTTCTGGGACTTGTAAATTAGCTGTGGGAAAGCCTATCTTTCTACCTAATTGCTGTCCTGTTACTACTTTTCCGCTGAGACTGTAAGCACGTCCTAACATTTGATTGGCGCGTTCGATTTCGCCCAATTTCAAAGCTTGACGAATTAAAGAACTACTAATTCTAACTTCTTCGTTGCACTCGTTTTTTTTGAGCGAAACAATACAAACTTCTATGCCAAAGCCAGAGGCGATCGCCTGTAAATCTTGAGAAGTACCCGCACGTTGATAACCAAAATGAAAATCAGAACCAATGCTAATGCGAGTCGCTTGTAATTGTTTGACTAAAATTTCTTCAACAAATTGTTGTGGATTTAAGGCTGCTAATTGACGATCGAACGGTAACAGAACTAATTGCTCTATGCCGAGTTGTTCTAAAAATTGTACTTTTTCTTCGATGGGAGTGAGCAGTTTTAATGGTTTTCCTGTAAAAAATTCGCGAGGATGAGGAGAAAAACTGACTACTGTTCTATAAATGTGTGCAGCGTCCATATTTATCGAGTATGAATTATTACTCGATCGCGAACTAATTGGCTGCAAAACCTGTTGATGACCTCGATGAATACCGTCAAAGTTTCCTAATGCTACGGCAGTTGGTTTTAAAATTTTATCGCTTGAAGATATTATCCACACAATAATTAAGCTATCAGCTATTAGCTATAAGTCTAACTTTTAATCTTAGCTTTGGGCTTTGGGCTATAAGTTACCTACTCCCTACTCCCTCTTGCCTGCTATTATCGCCCCATTTCATGCATTGAATTGATAATTTCCGTACATTTTTCAGTAATTGCTAACAATTCTGCTTTTTTGCTTGAATTTGGGGGTGCGATCGGTTCGCCAATTCGTATAGTAATCGGTACGGATTTTGGAAGCGCCGAATCTTTATCTAAAATTTTTTCAGTTCCCCACAAACTGACTGGTAGCAAAGGAGCTTGAATTTTAGCAGCGATCGCGGCTGCTCCTAATTTGGGGTCGTGAATGCGACCATCTGAGGTGCGAGTTCCTTCTAAAAAAATACCAATTGCCCAACCATTTTTTGAGGCTTTAATTGCCGCGCGGATAGCACTAAGATCGGCTGAGTCTCTTTTAACTGGGTAAGCGCCATATAGTTCGATCGCGACTTTAAATAAAGGAATTTTAAACAGTTCCTCTTTTGCCATAAAGGCTACAGGACGTAGCACCGAAGTAGCTAATATAGGAGGATCGAAATAACTACCATGATTGCTGACTATAATTAAAGGCCCAGATTGCGGCACTTTTTGGACTCCATAAATCTTACCGCGAAAGTAGCTATGGAACACAGGAGCAATAATCGACCATTTAAACAAATGGTAGAGAGCTAAACTAGTTAGGGGTTCTCTTAACTTAGGTGGATCGTCCATTAGTAAGGAGTAAAAAATAGGGATTAGGGAATAGCACAGACATAATTATTTCTGAGTTTGCGATCGATTCCTGTTTTTGTTCCCCAGCTATAGGCTAACTAAATCTGCTAAATTCCCAAAATTTTTGGTTTCTACATTGGCACAGGCTCTTTTAATTAAACCAGAAAGTACTTTACCCGGACCTATTTCCAATACTTGAGATACATTTTCAAGTGATAATTGCTCCATGGTTTCTCGCCAGCGTACCGAACCTGTTATTTGTTTTCTGATGCGTTCTTTTATTTCTTCGGCGTTGGTAGTGGCGATCGGTTCGAAGTTGGAGAGAATGGGAACGCGCGCATTGGAAAAGCGAACGGTTTGCAATACTTCTTCAAACTGTTCCGAAGCGAATGCCATTAAAGGAGAGTGAAAAGCGCCTGAAACTTTTAAAGCAACGGCACGTTTTGCCTTAACGCGATCGACTAGTCCATCGACTGCTTCGGGAGTACCAGAAATAACTACTTGTCCTTCACTGTTGTCGTTGGCTAAAACCACATCGGAAGCATTATCTAATTCTCGTTCGAGTTGGGCGCGATCGAACTTCATTAACGCTACCATTTTTCCACCAGCAGCAACATCCATTAATTCGGCGCGACGTTTAACCAAACGTAAACCCGATTCAAAATCAAATACTCCAGCAGCGTAAAGCGCTACATATTCGCCCAAACTGTGACCAGCTACTAATTTGGGTTCGTATCCTTTATCGTTGAGAATATCTACCAAAATCGATTCAATAACATACAGACAAGGTTGAGTATAAAGAGTGCGGGATAATTGCGCTTCGTCTCCCTGACACATCTCTAAAACAGACCAACCTAAAACTTGTTCTGCTCGCTCGAATTTATCTTTAGCAGTAGTAATCTCTTTTAGATCGGCTCCCATTCCTACTGCTTGAGAACCTTGTCCGGGAAAAACCCATGCTGTTTTTGTCATTGAATCGATTTTTTGACTATTTTGTAAGTCACGACGAACTGTTTGGCAGCTTTGATTATATCCGAGCGCGCCACTTTAAATAACAAAATTTCTTTGATTTAGACTCAAGCAAAAATAAATAAAGTAAATGCAGAATATCGTTAAGTAAACGACTTTTTCTTCCCTATCAAAATATTATTAATTTTGTCAAGTAATCTTTACAAGCAGTTACAATTTAGTCTTTGTATCTATTTTGTTGTGCTAACCAAAAATCAAGCTTGTAGAGAGATTTTCTAAAAATAGACACACGAATTCTGTCAACCTGCTTTTTTATATTACTAAAACCCTAATGATTTCGTCAACAACCTCAAAATTTCTAGAACGATTTTTGGTCATCACAGCCTATGAATTTATATTAAGCAAAAAAAATGATTTAAATGTTAAAACTAAAAATTTCAACCTAAAAGTTTAACTTATCTTTGCCTTGAAATGCTATCCAAATATTATAAAAATTATGTTTGAAAGCATTTTTAACTAATTCGGCGGGAAGTCCCGCGCCAAGATTGCTTTGCAATGAGCGTTGGGTAGTTCACTCAGCAAATTAAATGCCTGAGATTTTAGACCTTGCCAGTTCCAATAAAAGACGTTGTTCGGCGCGGGCGATCGCTCTGTAAGTTGATTCGATCGCTTCTAATTCAGTAGAAATTGTCGTAATTCCCCATTCGATTAGACGATCGATTAATTCGGGATGCTCTACTGTAGCCTGTCCGCAAATAGAGCAAGGAATGCCTTCAAGCTTGGCAGTTTGAATTAATTGTTTGAGAGCGGCGAGCATGGCTGGATGCATTGGATTAAAACTAGCATTTGGATAAGTTATTTCGCGATCGACACCCAAGAGTAGTTGAGTTAAATCGTTCGTGCCGATCGCAATGCCTTGCACTCCTGCTTTAACGTATTCTGATAATAGAAAAATTACCGAAGGAATTTCTGCCATAATCCAAACTTGAAATGAGGGATTCTGACTCAACCCTACTTTGTCAATAAGACGACGACAGTAACTAAATTCATCCACACTGCGAACGAAAGGAAGAATTAACTTGAGGTTATCGTATCCTTGTTTTTGAACTGTTAATAGAGCTTCTAACTCTAATTCGAATAAAGATGAATCGAGAGAATAATTGTAAGTACCTCGCCAACCCAACAGAGAATTAATCGAAGAACCAATAGCGCAATCGCGCCATGTGACAGCATACAAATCGAGGGAACGGTAGAATATCGGTCTGGGTGCAAAAGCAGCCGCATTGTCAGCGATCGAATTAGTCCAGTTCTCTAATAATTGCGGTTTTCTCGATTCACTCAACCATTCTTCAAGAGGTTGACTAGAAATGAAGTCTAGCATCATCAATTCCGATCGCAATAATCCCAGCCCGTCTACTGGTAAAGTAGCAGCCTTCCCAATCGAACTCGGTTGACTGATATTTACCATCAATTTAGTGGCGATCGGGTAATGGGTAATCGGTAATGGGTGATTGTCAGACGCTCGATCGTTCCTGCTTCTGTGTACCTCTACGTCTGTACTTCCCTCAATCCGATAAACTGCTCCCGTATGCCCGTTGACTAAAATTAATTCTTCTGGCGCGATCGCCATGGTTGCGTTTTTGGCAGCAACAACCGCAGGAATATTCGTCTCTCTTGCCAAAATTGCTGCATGACTGTTAAGTCCGCCCCCTTCAACGATTAAACCAGCCGCTTTTTTGATTAATGGCAGCCAGCCTAGGTCAAAATTTTTCATCACTAAAATTTGACCGGCAGGTATGTGCTGTACGTCCCAATCCGATGAAGCAAGTATTATTGCTGGCGCGATCGCTACTCCTGGCGATGCTCCCAGTCCGTTTAACAATGGATGGGTATCTTCTGGCATTAAAAATTTGTTTGAAGGGTAAGCTTTTTGATTCGATCGAGTAACTTTTTCTGGGATCTTTTGCTTAAGTCGATCGCGATTTGAATGGCTATAGTTATTTTTCTCAGAAAAACTTTGAGTAATATAAAATTTAGCTTCAGAGTTTTTTAGATTAGATTTCAGGAAACTCCAGGCTAAACTGGTGGAATCGTCTAATTTTTCGGGATTTTTGGTCAAAATTTCGATCGATTGAGATAGATAATTTTCGTCTAGAGAATAAGATTGTTGTTCTCGTTCGTTCGGTATGTATGTTTCCAAGCAATCGCCATCTAACGAGTGTGCTTGCAATCGATAAGCTTTCGTTTTAATGCCTAATTGTCGAGCGCTTACTTCTTTTGTCGCTAGCTGAATTTGATAAAAATCTGGCTGCACTTGTCCTAAAATAAGACTGTCTTCTAATCCCCAAGTCGAGTTAATTTCGAGGATTTCTCGGTCAATTTTTGCCGTTCCCGAAGCGATCGCATCATCGAGTGGCTGCACTAAAACTGCTAATTGAATTTGCTCTAAATCTAATCGAGCTTTGCGAATATAAAATAAACTCTTAGCACTAAATAATTCTGCCCAAACTTGCTTTATGGCAGTAGCTAAGCTTTCTGTATTCAACCAGCAAACCTGGGATCTCAACAAACTGGCATAATCTTCACTATCTGCATGCGCGATTGCTACCGACGGATGCAAGATCGAAGCAGAACAATTCAATTTAATTAACTCAGTATATAAATCTGCCAACCATTCCGAAGGAAAACAAGTATCGACGATCGCTTGACGACTCTGACGTGCGACTATTTGTAGCGCTTTGTAATCATCGACATCTACGTGCAGAGAAGTTGGATAATCCGTTAACCAAGAATTGGAATCGCGCAGCAATCCCATAAATTCCCTCAATACCGAAGCACCGATCGCCACTCCAGGTAAAATAGGATAGCCTTTTTGTCCCAAGTTACTCAGCCTCACCGCCCGATCGCCAACTAAATGACGTTGTGAATTGGTAATGCGATCGAGCCAGTATATTTCTTTCAATTTATTTGGGAATAGGGAATAGGGAATAACGGCGCTTTGTATTTCGAGGAAACCTCGATCGGCCGCGCCTTGGGAATAGGGAATAGGGAATAGGTAGTTACTTTTAACTTTTCTAACCCCTAATCCCTAATCCCTAATCCCTTTTAAACTGGTGCAGCAACTAAAGCATTAATTTTGGCGAGAAATTCCTCGGTTAGTTTGCAAAAAGCTCTCGAACCACCCGAATTGGGCATTCCTAAAACTACAGGTACAAACATATCTACTGCTTTAGCAACATTAACATCCATGGGAATGGTATTTTGAAACAAGCGATCGGGATCGAAATCACCTTTGACGCGATTCATTACTTGTTTGTAATATCGTCCCAGCAAGCCGCCACCAGATTCAATAAAGACAATACCTAACAACTGTAAATTCAGTTTTTGGGTATTTTGATGGCTTTCTTTGAGCTTGGTAATTCTTCTTTCTAACAACTGCATCCCCACTACCGATAGAGGTTCGGGACGGGCTGGCAATAAATAAAAATGACTGGCTGCTATACCGCTACGAGTCATTAAATTATAGCCGGGAGCGCAATCCATAATAATAAAATCATAATCGTCAAGAATTGGCTCGACAATTGATTGAACTAAAGTTCTTTCAAAATTATTCCAAACTTTCTCAAAATCTTGCTCGCCGAGATCGAGAGCTTGTTTGTGCAGCATTTCCGAAACCATATATTCATCATATAGTTCGATATCTCCTGGCAATAATTCTAGTCCTTCGAGATTACAAACAGAAGGATAGATTAGGTCGTTAACACTCAGCTTACCCCAAGGATTGGGATTGATAATGCCATCGAGTAAATAACTCAAAGTTCTTCTTTTTTTACGAACTTTAGCAAAATCATAGGGAGACATTAAACTCAGAGTCGCACTGATTTGTGAATCTAGATCCAAAACCAGAACCCGTTTGCCATGATTTTTCGCCAAGCAAGTAGCCAGGTTGACGGTAAGAGTGGTTTTGCCCACTCCTCCTTTCATATTGACTGTACTAATTACAAATCCCATTGACAAAATTCCTTGGACAGAGATCGTCTTCAAAACTATCAGCTAATTTAGTTTGCCAGATTATTTTCCGTAGCGATCTTTATATTTCCTATATTTAGTTTAAAGATTTGTAACTTTTTAGAGAGTAGAAAATAGAGAATTGATTATCTAAAAAATAGAGTGGTTGCTGTTGATTTAAGATACTGGCTCTATGCAGACCTTAAAAATATGAGCATCGTATTTACTTTGAACGGTTATCAAAAAACCGTTTTGTACCCAAGCACGGTCTACATCTGTTCGTCTTATAAGTAGATGGGGTACTGCTTTATTATCAAGACGAAATACTTCCAAAAGACCTGCTTGTTTAGGGTCATAACTTCCACGAAGCTTTGTTGCCAAAATATTGCCACTCAAAGAAAGTTCTCCTACTCCATCAATAACTGTCGTCGAACCATTTTTGAGATTTCTAATGAGAGTTTTTGTTAATATTGGACGACCGTTCTGCATTAATATACGATCGTTAAGTATCAATCCTCCACCTACATAGTATCCAGCCGCAGCAAACTGCTCGGAAATTGCTACAGACCCTCCCATAAAAACATTAGGGGCAGTTAATTTTAGGGGTGGACTTGTTTTGCTTAGGTCATATAGCCATGCCCTGCCTTCGCTATCGACTGGCGGTGAGCCTACTATCAGTAAATTCTTATGAAGTGCGACGCTAGCACCAAATCTTGGTTCTCCATTATCTGGTAGCGTAATTTGTTTAATCTTGCCCTCGGATAACAGATTGAACCTAACAAATCCAGGTCTTTTTTCAATAGGTAAGTCAATAGCTTTAACTTCTATTTCTGTGTCCAGTCTTGTCAAATACCTTCCTACGAATGTTGACACAAGAATAGTTCTTTCTTGAAAATCTTCTGGGTTAGTTACATCCTTTGTATCTTGTTGCGTATATGCACCAATCACTAAGACATCTCCGTCTAATTGCAAATCGCGACCGAAACCAGAACCTACTTTATAAGGAGTAGAATCTTTAGGTGGCGAGATTTCTTTGGTTCTGACCCATTGACCAGTATTGTCACGAGTATAAATAATTACATAATTTGCCATTGGATCGCCCACTGCCACATACTTTTCATTGATGGTTACAGAAAGACCAAAAGAACTGCTATCGTTCGGTTCGGGGGTTAAACAGGTTTGATTGGGATTGGACATACTCACTTCTGCTAACAATACTCCACATAAAATTAAGACAATTACAGCAATTTTCAGATCGATAGACCACATTAAATTGGTAGGGGTTTGGCAATGCCAAACCCCTACAGATCTAGCGTAGTCAATTCAATTGAAAAACGCTGTAAGTAAATTATTCTCATTGAAAGTAATTTCTAGAAATAAATTTACCAACAATAGTTATTCAAATAAAAATATTAATTAATAGATAAAGCGTTTTAAACAATTGATAGCTGAGCTATAAAAAATGTCTTTTTTAAGATAAACAAAAGCAAGATAAATCTATAATTTTGCCATTGAAAAATTCGATAATTTTAGTCATATTTATCTGTGCTATTTCTACAATTTAATTTGTTGAAAAATTTAATACTTTTTAGTCAAAACTTTCGCGAGCATCCCATTTGGAAAAAAAACCGAAGAAAGAGTAAAGCGATCGCAACGCCTGCGCCAAATGGGGTGTATCTGATGCCGAGGAAACCTTGCGCCTCTCGTCCTCATCAGAAGAATAAAGTATTCTGTGAATGTATTCAAAAAATAGCAGAAATCTTGTCTCGAAATACTTCAGCCGAAAAAAGTCAAACTTTTAATGCGTAAGTCCTAGTTTTTTTAAATTACAATATATTTTCATCAAAAATGCAAAATGATTAGCTATCTCATCGGTAAAGTAATTGACACTGCTAAAACTAACAATCGAGTTGTCGCGATCGTCGAAGTTAACCAAATTGGTTATGAGGTTCAAATTCCTTCGCGTTTTGCCAGACAATTACAATTAAATCGATCGGAGTCAACAAAAATCTTCACCCACCTACAAATTAGA
Organism: Xenococcaceae cyanobacterium; assembly: GCA_051657945.1. Taxonomy (GTDB): domain Bacteria; phylum Cyanobacteriota; class Cyanobacteriia; order Cyanobacteriales; family Xenococcaceae; genus CAZJTL01. The sequence continues at coordinate 11,107 of JBOFLQ010000179.1, forward strand.
GAAGATAGACAAATTCTTTATGGTTTCGCTACTGCCGCCGAACGAGATTTATTTTTGCAATTAATCGGCGTAAGTGGTATTGGGGCGCAACTAGCGATCGCTTTGTTAGATTGTTTAGAATTTTCTGAATTAGTCCAAGCGATCGTCACTGGTAATGTGCGCTTGTTGACGAAAACTCCTGGTGTCGGTCAAAAAACTGCCGAACGCATCGCCTTAGAATTAAAAACCAAACTAGCTCAATGGCGACAAGAAGCAGGAGTTACTTTACCCGCTTCTCCAAACGCGCCCGCCCCAGAAATTCTTGAAGATCTAGAAATGACTTTACTGGCGATCGGTTATAGCAAAGATGAAATCGAGAGCGCACTTTCGGTTTTGAGTCAGGATAACCAACTTTTAAAAAATCGCAGCGTCGAAGAATGGATTAGAAGATCGATCGCCTGGTTGAGTGCTGAGTAGCTAACTCTAGCCCCTAATTTTTATCTTCGCCTCGAGATAAATCGCTTCTCAAAAACCAAATAAAACAAGTAAGCCAAACCAATTGATAGAGGAACAGAAATTGCCATGGCAGCGAGCAATCTCAGTGATGGCGAAATTTGAATTGATTGCAACCACAGATCGATCGCCGCCACAATTGGAGCATGAATTAAATAAAGACTATAAGAGAAAGCACCCAAATTAATTAGCCAAGGTTGGTTAAAAAATTTCAAACATAAATTCCAATTACTAGGCTGGCGATCGTGCAATTGTCTAGTGCAGTAAATCAACAAACAAGCTGTAGTCATTCCCACTAAAGGATCGGTAATAACTTCGTGTGTATACAACCAATGACGATCTTTCCAGGCGACGATCGCAGTTAAAGCTATGGATATAGCTAGTGTTACTAATCCCCAAGGGATTTGCTTTCGTAGACGCAATAATTTTGACTCTGGTGAAAAACCAACGATCGCCGCCGTCATACCCAGAGTAAACATTGTCAAATACCAAGGTTTGAGATAATCAAGACGGTGGGCTGGCAACCAATGAGGCGCAAAACCAATAACCCAGACAGATACAAGCACAGCCGACAAACCCCAACGCCGCCAAATTGGTAATAGTAACAGGGGAAAGGCAAAATAAATTTGCCACCACATTTGCGCTCTGGGCTGCCAGCTCAGCAACGCGGCTGGCAGGGGGATAGCGCGGCGAACTACGGTGTGGAGTTCGCCAATAAGTTTCCGCTTAGTGGTATAATCTGTTTTATGAAACAAGTCCTGACAATAGTTGTAAAGCTTCAACCTACGCCCGAACAAGTCGCCAAAATGAATGCGACGCTTCAGGCGTTTGCTGATGCTTGTAACTACATCAATGACAACACCAACCCCAAACTTACTAATAAAATCTCTCTGCAAG
>JBOFLQ010000180.1:0-6045 GCA_051657945.1 Xenococcaceae cyanobacterium
GCGGATACGTCCGTTACCGAGGCGGCAAAATCTGAGGTTTCCGAGGCGGCGATCGGCGGAGGTTTCCTCAGATTTGTTTAGCCGCCGTTCAGATTTGTCTTGCCGCCGTTCCGAATTGCATTGCGCCGTCATCGGGCAAAGTCAAAAGTAATAAGTAATAAGTAATAATTTGCTACGCGGCACACTCGCTACTTATTCCCTAGACTCACTATCTCTACGTCCGAGTTCGTAAATACCGCATGCCATACAGGCTAAAATCCCCATACCGATCGACCAACTGTTTCCCAAACCGATTTCTACACCCCAGTTACAAATACCTCCGAAGATGAGAAAAGGAATAATACTGAATACCGAAGCATAAAAAGCATTTTGCGACTCTCTAGCAACACGAGTTTTTTCAAATTCTTCAGTAGATATATAAAGCGATCGCTCGGCAAAATTAAACCAACGATCTAATTGTTCTGTAATCCAATCTCTCGCAGAAGCAAAACTTAGATAAAGTGCTAAAGACCACAAACAAGCCCCAGCAATTGTCGCGCTGTTTAGCTCAAAATGAAAAGGAAGTATTTCGTCTAACATTATTCAAAATGTCTTTTAAAAAAGATTGACAGCGATTTATTGAGTATTTTATAACTAAACATCAATAGAAGCCTAATTTATCGCCAAAATAGTCTATTATTGGGTCTTGCTTCCAAATTTATTGAATAGTATATTACGCATACTTAATGTTGTTTTTTTTACTTATTTAACGATTAATTACTTGGCGATTTTCCGATCGTTAAATCGGGGAACTCTTGAATAATATATCGCTGAAGTTACTGATTTAGGGTAAGTGCAATCGATAAATGTATGAAGCTAGCACCTTGGCTAAAGCAAACCATTAAAATTTCCCAATTGAAATTTAATCATTTAGGAGCATTTTTTCTAGTCGCCGTTTTGACTTGTTTTAGCGAAGGCATAGAACAGCAAAAACTCCAAGCATTAAATATTCCCAACAAACAAACGAAAGAAGTTGCTAGTAGTTGGAAGTACGCCTCTTTTCCTGTAGAGAATTTTCAAGGACTTACTTCACCATTTGGCTATCGCGTCTCGCCAATTACGGGACAAAAGCAATTTCACAACGGTTTGGATATGGCTGCACCGATTGGCAGCTACGTACGTAACTGGTGGAGTGGTACTATAGTAGAATTATCAGACCATACTGGTTGTGGTACTGCTATCAAAATTCAATCTGGAAATTGGCAACATATTTATTGTCACTTAAATGGCTACGTTCAAACTGCTGATAATGGTCGTCGCTATTTAATTGACACCGATGGCGGTATACAACTTCAAGAAGGGCAACAAATACAAGTTGGTGCGAGAATTGGTAGAGTAGGGATGACGGGCAATACCACAGGGCCACATCTTCATTGGGGACTTAAGTATAGCGGCAATTACGTAGATCCTTATTTAGTCGTCCAAGAAATGTACAAACAAAAAACTGCCAAAAAATCCACATTAAATAACTCCTAATGTTTGATAGGCTTGAAAGTCATTGTGTTGCTGAAAATTTTTTCGTCGTCGCAACTAACATTTGAACTTTGATTTGGTTAAATTAAGCAGCAGACAAAAACGATTGATACGCCGTCTCTATTTTTTCTGATTCCAAATTAATATCTCGATCGAGATTTCTGAGACGTTCTATTTCTGCACCTTGGTTAATCTCTACCGACTCCTTTTGTTTAACTAGGTTATCTAATTCGGTTTTGCGTGCTTTGATATCGTCGTTGATGCGATCGCTTATTTCTTTTTCATAGACATCAAAACATTCTTGAATCGCCTCGCCAACTTTGGGAGATTGTTCGTTGGCGACTTGGGGTAAATATTTAACTAGTTCTTTCTTTGCTGCTTTGACTATTTCTTTACGTGCTTGGTCTGCTTGTACCAAACCAACACCCAAACCCAACATTGCCAATCCGATCGGCCCTAAAGCCATACCGGTAAAAGCGGTGATAATGCTACCAATGCCAAAGACTGTAATAAAGTTGAGAATGATATTTTTCCAGTCGAAGCCAGCACCAGCCATAGCTACGCCAGCAATATTTCCTCTGGCTAGAGAAAATATTCCCGCCGCCCATTTTGCCCATCCAGGTGCGTTATCATCATTATTATTAGAACTATATAGTGGCGGTATCTTTTGTCCAGTTAGCTTTTCGGTGATTTTATCGGTAACTTTGGCGTAGGAAGTTCCATAACTGGCGGCTATTTGGGACAATTGAGCGAAAGCTGAATCCATTTCTTTTTCAGCGCCCAGACTCCATTCGGAAAGTTTATCGTTTATGTATTGTTCGAATGCTTCTCTAGTTTGTCTTTCAAATGTTTCTCGTTTGCCAGGAGATAAGAAATCTAAGAAGTTTAAATCGGGTTGATAGCGCAAAAAATCGGTTTCGAATGTATCACCTAATTTGAGTACATAATTACGAAAAGAATCGGCGATCGCTTGTGTTTTTTGGTCTCTAATTTTTCTAATTTCCTGTTGAAAATCGTCGCGTATTTCGGTTAGTAATTCAAATTCTGGTTCGACAGAATTTATTCTCGTTTTTAATTCTTGAATATCTTGTTCGAGTAGTGGAATGCGGCGATCGACGGCTTCGCGAACTCGGTTATAAGTTTGTTTGGCTAAGGTTCTTGCTTGTCGTAATTGCGCGATCGCTCTTTCTTTGACTAAGAAATTATCCAGCGCACCCATTAGTTCGGGAAAACCAGTATTTTCTAAGGAAGCATTGGCATCTTTAATACGTTTGCGAAGTGCTAGTAATGATGATAGTTGAAAAACTCTTTCATCGTAGATATCTTGTCCGTCTGTTTGACAATATTCTGCCAAGTTTGCTTTAAATACTCGTTTTAATTTAAATTCTGCTTCGGCTAATTCTTCGGTGTCATCTGGATCGATTAAACTTTCCTTAATTCGATCCCAAGCATTGATTAAAAAGAAAACAGTCAAACCGCGATCTTTAATGTAGTTTTCTAAATAACGTCTTTCGCCGAGGGTACATGGTTGGGATGCACTTAATACAAATAAAATGGCCTGACAGTTATTGATGTAACCCAAAGATAATTCGTTTCTAGCTTCGGTATCGTTTAAGCCTGGACTATCGACAATTTCAATTCCTTTTTCTAGTAGTGCTAAAGGATATTCGACGACGGCATAATCTACGGTAGGGAAAGCTAGTTTTTTCTGTTGTTCTAATTTTTTTGCTTCGGCTGGATCGATCGTATAGCGAGTTTTAAAACTAACAAAGTCTATTTCTTCTGGTGCAGTACCATCGTTGAAATAAACGGTAACTTTTTTTTCTGCACCATAACGTAAAACTGTTAGTAAAGCGGTACAAGGATTGACATCACTGGGAAGGATGTTTTCGCCAATCAAAGCGTTGAGAAAAGTACTTTTGCCCCTCTTCATATCGCCTAGAACTAAGAGACGAAAGACTCCTTCTTTTAAACTTTTACTTGTTTTTTTGAGGTCTTCGATATCGCGATCGAGTTCTAGTCTACCTGAGTTTTTTTTGCTTTCTATTTCTGATTTTTCTAAAGTGTTGGCGATTGTAAATAGGGAGTTCGCCATTTGGGAACGGACTTTTACAACGCGATCGAGATCTTCGAGGAAGTTTTGGGTTTCGATTTTATAGGACATGTTTTTTTGTTTCGCGCAGAGGCGCAGAGGCGCGGAGAGAGAACAGAGAGGTTATTGTTTGGTAAATAACATGGATATAGTTTTAATCTTTCAGTTAATTATTTGCTTCATAAATGCTCTAAAATAAATCTTTTTAAAATATCTTTGCGTGAATCTATTGAAAGATTTTGCCATAAATATTCAATAATAGCTATTTGTCGCCGTTCATAATATAAACTTTCTCGAGCGAACAAAAATTGTTCCCATATATGTTCAAAAAGCTCTTCACGAGTTTGAAAATCTAGTCCAGTAAAAAAACTCATTAAATTTTCCCAAGCGCCTGAACTTTTACTTTCTTCTCGGTTGAGTTGTAATTTTAATAAGTTAACGACTACCTCATCTTGATAAATATTTGGTAGGCTTTGCCAAGCTTCTATAATAGATTGTGCTAACAAACTTGGATTATCATTTGACAAATTAGAAGACATATTTTTTGTTTCGTGCAGAGACGTGAAGAGTTAACTAAGAAAATATGTTTTTATTATTTTAATAATTAAATAATCCAGCATGATGTTTTCTCCAAAATTCATCTCTAGCGGCTTGTTCTAATTCTAGTTTTGCTTTTATAGCTACATTTAAATCCTCATTTAACTTTTTAGTAATAGCTTGTTCTAATTTATATGTATCTATACTTCGGATAGTTGTAACTGGTTGAACTACAGAAATAGCGATCGCGCCGATTGTTTTATGAATTTTTTCTTGCGTTTGTCCTGAGTAATGTTTTCCAGTAATTACATACCAGGCAAACATTTCGCAATTATTACTCACGAAATTTTTCTGGATATTCTCGAATGCGTTGTTCTTGTTCGAGTGTTAATTCTGCACTTTTACCTTTGTATTCAATTCCTTTTGAAGTCCATTCAATAGCATTTTCAAAAGTTCCATCATTAGCAAGAAAATAATGTCTTGCAACACCAATCGTAGATTTAATCGGTATACCATATATTGATGTTGTCATAATTTTCGATTGGTAAATGATGTCTAGGTTACGGCATAAATTTAAATAGAAAAAGTCCGCAGATTAACGCTGATGAACACAGATTGTTTTATAAATGTTATCGGTTTTAATTATAAACTTATACAAGTAATAAATCGCACATTAAAATTAATCCGTGTTTATCTGTGTTTATCTGTGGACTTTTTTTAATATCATTTAATTATCGCTCGTACCTTGAAATTAATCCGTGTTTATCTGTGTTTATCTGTGGACTTTTTTTAGATATTTTTAGTGGGTTACGGCAAATATTTAATTAAAAGGTTAGTTTTTTAATTCGATCCTGCCTAACCTACCCTACAAAATATCTAAGACAGAGATAAAACTAGATTTTTGTAAGTAGATTCAATCCGATCGCATTCTCCTTTCAAAGTATTATCTAAATCTTGTAAACGTTTGTTTTCTCTTTCGCGATCGATATCGATAGATTCTTTTTGTTTGAGAAGATTTTCTAATTCATCTTTGCGCGATTTAATATCGTCATCGATACGTTTGATTACTTCTCTTTCGTAATTTTCAAAGCAATCTTTGATGGTTTGATAAACTGTTTCGTACTGTTCGTCGGCTATTTTTGGTAAGTATTTGATAAATTCTTTTTTGGTGGCTTTCATAAATTCTTGACGAGCGGTATCTGCTTGCCAAGCGCCAACGCCCAAGCTTAATAAGGCAATAGCTGGAAAACCAGCGGCAACAATAAATCCTCCTGCAAAAATACTTAAAAAACTAGCAATACCAATTACAGCAATCCAATTCAAGAGAACGTTTTTCCAATCAAAACCTGCTGCGGCTAGAGCAATACCACCGATATTACCAGTGGCAAGAGAGAAAAAGCCCATCGCCCATTTTGCCCATCCAGGGGAGTTATTGTCTTCTAAATTGCCAGTAAAGTAAATTTTTTTACCAATTAATTTTTCATCGATCGCATTGGTGACTTTGCTAAAAATTTCGCCATAGTCGGCGGCGGTTTGCGCTAGATGAGAAAATGCTTTTTCTAAATCTCGTTCGGCGCTAATTTCCCAAGCAGAAATTTTTTCGGTGATATAACGTTCGAACGCTTGTTTGAAAGATCGATTAAATTCTTCGCGCCGATCTTGACTGAGAAAATTGAGAAAACCTAAATCTGGTTGGTAGCGAACGAAATCTTCTTCGAAAGTATTACCCAAGTTTAAAACGTATTCTCGGAAAGAATTAGCAATCTCTTTTGCTTTGCGATCGCGGGTATTTTTTATTTCGTTATGAAAGCGATCGCGAATATCATTTAGTTGTTTGAATTCTGGTTCGACTGAGTTTACTTTTTCTTTTAATTCTCGAACGTCATCTTCTAATAAAGGTAGGC
>JBOFLQ010000181.1:0-29811 GCA_051657945.1 Xenococcaceae cyanobacterium
ATTTGACTCAAACACGCATTCAAACCAGCCGCAAATTCATAACGACTAATAGCTCGATTTCCTCGATACGTGCCATTTGGATAGCCAGCAATGCAACCATAGCGTTCGACAAGACTTTGCAAGGCTTGATATGCCCAATCTGTAGGACTAACGTCTTTTAGTTGGGATACCGAAGTTGTCTGTGCGATCGCGCCTTTAGCAGCAATATTTTCTGAAGACCAGCTATTAATAATATTTTCTATTTCATCTTCTGAAGCATTCGCACTTAAGGGCAAAAACAAATTAAACGCGAAAAAAACTGGCAATGATAAAAGCAAATTTTTGAATCTTGTCATTTCCAATAATTTAGGGGTTTGTACATAAACGAAATTGTCAATTGTGATTGCAAAGCACAACTCAAAGGAGCTTTGTTAATTGTGAATTGCAAAAATGTACTTGTTGGTAGATATTCGATCGGCAAAATGCTATAAAATATAGAAAAGTGTAGTCAAAGGCACTGAAAAAGATTCGTACATACCCTCGCAAAGTTTTAGATGGCGAGCTAGTGTGGTGACAGGTTTAAAAGTGCCTCCTGCAATAACCAAAATTGAGGAGGTTCATCATGAAATTTTTACGTCATAGCATTGCGAATGGCAATCGCTGGCAAGTTTACAAGCAACTAGAATTAATTCCCGATACAGTATTGAAATCTAGCCCTAACAAATCTCGTTTTTTATTCGGTTTAGATATAGCTTGGCAAACTCTACTATCTTTACTGGTTAATGAATTAGTCGAAGAACAACTAGTAGAATATCTCGAGCGATGCTGGGAACTAGATGAATCCGGGCAAAATCAACAAAATAATTCCAGTTTCCTACAAAGACTTTGGATGCTGATGAATTAGATAAATATCTACTTTTGGTAGTGCTGCCATGATTTAATCCTCATAAAATTTTAAGCGATCGATCTGTCTGTATAAGAGTTTTTTACAGTCTTGCTCGCGAGCGATTTGTGAAACTCAACGATTAAATTTTAAAAATCTGTCAGTATACTGCATACAAGTAGGCTATCGAAAACAAAATTAGCCAACAACACAGATAAATACTGTGTTTAAAAGTACAAAATTTAAATAGGGGATCTCGAAATTACTTATTTAAAAACGTTTGTCTCGTTTTATAGCTGGATCTAATTTTTTTTTTGTATTTTAAGCAACACTATAAGCGATATTTAAGTATTGCTTTTATAAAGAACTTTTGTCGAAAAAATCAAAAACTCTTGCCTGTTAATGCTTTGTTAGTCGAAATTTATTTCAATCTAGTTTTGTATACAGTATTTTGTATTCAGTATTTCAAATCAGTGAAGCTTTTGTATCTGTTGATTCAAAACCTTTAAAAATTACTATGTAGCCTAAATTTAAAATCTGTTAAATTCGTCAAGCACAACGATAAGTTCGACTTAACAAACAAGTTTTAGGTTTTTAACAAATAAAAGTAATTTAGATTTTTGTCGTCGAGAACTCTCTAAAGGAGGAGAAAGACAAAGTGAATAATTTAAAAGCGATCGTTATTGGCGCGGGCATAGGTGGCTTAACTGCTGGAATTGCCTTACGTCAGGCAGGTTTTGAGGTGGAAATTTACGATCGAGTCAAGCAACTTCGCCCCGTTGGTGCGGGTATCTCTTTATGGTCGAATGGGATAAAAGTTTTAAATAGACTTGGTTTGGGCGAGCAGTTAGCAAAAATTGGCGGATTGATGGGAAAAATGCAATATTGCAACCTAAAAGGAGAATTGCTCAACGATGTCGATTTATCGCCACTGATTCAAACAGTAGGACAACGTCCTTATCCCGTCGCCCGACGAGACTTACAAAACATCTTATTAGAAGCTTATGGTGGAAAAGTAGAATTAGACCATAAATGTATTGGCGTTAAAGAAGACGGTAAAAGTGTCACAGCTATTTTTGAAAACGGACACCAAGCAACGGGAGATTTATTAATTGCTGCCGATGGCGTTCGATCGACACTGCGTCAGTATGTTTTAGGAGAAGAAATTCAGCCCAAGTATGCAGGTTACGTCAATTGGAATGGATTGGTTGCAGCTAATGAAGACTTGGCACCTCAAAATACCTGGGTAATCTATGTAGGCGAACACAAGCGCGCTTCGATGATGCCTGTCTGTGACGATCGCCTTTACTTTTTCTTTGACGTGCCTTTACCTAAAGGTACTCCTGCCAATCCCGACAATTATCAAGTCGAACTAAAAGAACATTTTCAAGGTTGGGCAGAACCAGTACAAAAACTAATCGAGCGACTAGATCCTTATACAATCGCCCGTCCAGAAATTCACGATGTCGGTCCCGTCGATCGCTTTGTTAAAGGTAGAGTTGCATTATTAGGCGATTCAGCCCATGCTACCTGTCCAGACATGGGACAAGGTGGTTGTCAGGCGATCGAAGATGCCTTCGTTTTAACTAATTATCTAGCGAGTACCAATATCAGTGTTGAAGATGCATTAAAACGTTACGAGTCAGAAAGAACCGTTCGTGCCAATGCCGTTGTCAAAAAAGCGCGAAAACGAGCCGAACAAATTCACGGTAAAGATCCTGTGGTAACTCAGCAGTGGTATGAGCAATTGGTAACGGAAAAGCCTACAGATGTTACCGATGCAATTACTAAGGTAATTATGGCAGGGCCGCTTAGATAAGTAATAAGTAATAAGTAATAAGTAATAAGTGATAGGTAAAAATGACGCGATCGAATTCGGAAGTAGCTTTAGAAGATATTCAAGCACAAGAGACCGAACAACCAAAAGTTGCCGCTCAATTAATCTATGGTTTGAACGATAAACCTCCATTAATAGAATCAATTTTTGTCGCATTTCAACACGTTTTGGCTGCTTTTGTGGGTATTATTACGCCACCATTGATTATTGGCACTACTCTAGAACTTCCGCCTACAGAAACTAGCTATCTTGTCAGTATGTCTCTATTCGTATCTGGAATTGCTACCTTTCTTCAGGTGAAAAAATTCGGGCCAGTCGGTTCTGGATTACTCAGTTTGCAAGGAACGAGTTTTGCTTTTTTAGGCTCGATCGTTGGTGTTGGCAGTTCGATAATACAAGGAGGCGGATCGCCTCAAGCAGCCTTGGCGAGAATTTTTGGAGTCTGCTTTTTTGGTGCATTCGTACAAATAATTTTTAGTCGTTTTCTGCATTTAGCCCGAAAAATTATTTCTCCGATCGTGTCGGGGACTGTGGTGATGATTATCGGTTTGAGTTTGATTAAAACTGGAATTATCAGCATGGCGGGAGGAGTAGCAGCCCAGAAAAATGGAACATTTGCCAGTCCTCAAAATTTAGCCTTGTCGGGATTGGTGCTTTTGACCATCATTATTTTTAGCGTGAGTAGTAATCGCTATTTGAGGATGGGCGCGATCGCGATCGGTTTGGTAGTTGGTTATATTGCTTCATTCTTTTTAGGTCTAATTGACTTTAGCATTTTTAGCAAACTACCGATAGTTAGTTTGCCGATACCATTGCGCTACGGTATGAGTTTTGATTTTGCCTCCTTCGTTCCCTTTATTTTCCTCTATCTACTTACTTCGATAGAAACGATCGGCGATTTAACTGCAACTTCTGCCATTACCAAACAACCCGTCGAAGGAAGTCTCTATATGCGTCGCATCAAAGGAGGAATTTTAGGCGATGGGATTAATTGTTTGATGGCGGCAGTATTTAACACCTTTCCCGTGACAACTTTTAGCCAAAATAATGGCGTAATTCAAATGACTGGTGTTGGTAGTCGTTATGTCGGTTTTTTCATTGCGGGAATTTTATCTTTACTAGGATTAGTACCGATCGTCGGTGGAATTTTTCAATCGCTACCTCAATCAGTTTTAGGTGGTGCGACTGTAGTTATGTTTGGCGCGATCGCTGTAGCAGGAATTAATATTATCACTTCTGTCGAACTCGATCGCCGAGGTTTAATTATCGTCGCAGTCTCTCTGGCTTTGGGTTTGGGCGTAGTCTACGTTCCCGAAATTTTTGACGGTAAACCTGCTTTAGTTGAAAATATTTTCGCATCTGCTACTTCTACTGGCGGACTGGCAGCAGTTATCTTAAATTGGTTGCTACCTCATAATATGGATGTAGGAGAGAAAAGCATCGAACCAGATGTTTAAAACAAATTTTTATGACAGGAAAACTGACAACACACGTTCTCGATACCGCTAGGGGTTGTCCTGCTGCTGGTATGAACGTCGAACTGTGGGGGATCGAAAATCGATTGGATACAAAAACCTTGTTGCAAAAGCTAATAACTAATGCAGATGGTCGCACAGATATTCCTTTACTCGTTGATGAAGAATTTCAAATCGGTGTCTACGAAATAGTTTTTGCAGTTGGCGATTACTTTGCAGCACACCTGGATAATTTGCCCGATCCTCCTTTTCTCGATCTCATTCCCATTCAATTTGGCATTGCCGATCTCGATATTCACTATCACGTACCTTTGTTAGTTTCACCTTGGTCGTACAGTACTTATAGGGGAAGTTAACAGCCGAGTAATGAGTAATAAGTAATGAGTAATGAGTAATGAGTAATGAGTAATGAGTAATGAGTTTTTTTCTGTTGACGGTACGCCTGTTGCCTGTTGCCTCTTTCAGCAATGAACCATGAACCATGAACTATTCCTTGTCTGAAATAAATAATATGGATCGGGATGCTTTTGTAGCTGCTTTGGGGGAAGTGTTTGAAGATACGCCCGCGATCGCTGACAAAACTTGGTCTAAAAAACCGTTTGCCGATTTAGAGCAACTACACCAAAGTATGGTAGATGTTGTCAAAAAAATGAATGATTTGGAACAATTAAAATTAATTCGATCGCATCCAGATTTAGGCAGCAAAGCAAAAATGGCAGAAGCATCAGTTCATGAGCAAGCAGGGGCAGGTTTAAATCGACTTACTAATGAAGAATTCGATCGCTTTCAAATTCTGAATCAAAATTATCAACAAAAATTTGGCTTTCCTTTTATTATTGCCGTAAAAAATCAAACCAAATCTAATATTCTTGATGCCTTTGAGTTTCGTTTGCAAAATGCGATCGAATCAGAAAAAGAACAAGCTTTATTGGAAATATTTCAGATTGCTAAATTTCGTTTGTCGGAAATTATTAAATGAATAATGGAACGCTATCCTAGAGATCTAATCGGCTATGGTCGCAATCCTCCCGATCCTAAATGGCCCGATCGAGCGCGAATTGCCCTACAGTTTGTGATTAACTATGAAGAGGGCGGAGAAAATTGCATTCTGCATGGCGATACAACTTCAGAAGCGTTTCTTTCAGAAATTATTGGTGCCGAACCCTTGGCTGGTGCTAGACACATGAATATTGAGTCTATGTATGAATATGGCAGTCGGGCGGGTTTTTGGCGACTTTATCGTCTGTTTGTCGATCGCGGTATTCCCGTAACTATTTTTGGTGTAGCTATGGCGTTAGCACGAAATCCAGAAGCAGTAGCGGCAATGCAAGGAGCAGATTGGGAAATTGCCAGTCACGGCTATCGCTGGATCGATTACAAATATTTTGGCGAAGATTTAGAGCGAGAACATCTTCAAAAAGCGATCGCCATTCATACGCAAGTTACGGGTAATCGTCCTTTAGGTTGGTATACGGGACGTAATAGTCCTAATACTAGAAAACTGGTGGTAGAAGAAGGAAATTTTCTCTACGATTCTGATAGTTATGCTGACGATTTACCTTACTGGGTAAAAGATTATGGCAAACCACACTTAGTTATTCCCTATACCTTAGATCATAATGATATGCGTTTTGCGACGGCGCAAGGTTTTAACAGTGGCGAGCAATTTTTCAATTATTTGCGCGATGCTTTCGATTATTTGTACGATGAAGGTGAAGATGCACCTAAAATGATGAGTGTGGGGCTGCACTGTCGCTTAGTTGGTAGACCTGGTAGAACGTCAGCTTTGGCTCGTTTTCTCGATTATGTATCTAAACGCGATCGAGTTTGGTTGTGTCGTCGCATCGATATCGCTCGTCATTGGCACGAACATCATCAACAGGGGATAGGGGATAGGGGATAGGGGTTAGGGGTTAAGTAATAAGTAATAAGTAATAAGTAATAAGTAATAAGTAAAACAGCCACTTCTTGCTACCTAGTCCCTAGTCCCCCCCTCACCTGTCCCAAGATTGCTATAGACAAATAACTTAATCTAGAACAGACTATCCACTAGGAACATAAATCGATCTTGGTGGCATAAATATGAGGGAAACGCGGGCGGTAATTTGTGGGTATTACGGAAAAGGAAATGGTGGAGATGAAGCCTTATTGCTGTCTTTGCTGCAAATGCTACCAAAACATGTTAAGCCGATCGTCCTTTCTGGCAATCCCTCACAAACAAAACAACGCTACGGTGTAGAAAGCTGCGATCGCACCTCTGCCTTTCCTCTCATCAAAGCTTTACGCCATTCCGATTATTTTATTTGGGGCGGCGGTAGTTTAATGCAAGATGTCACTGGTTGGGCTAGTCCTTTTTATTACGGTGGATTGATGGCACTAGCGCAACAGCAGGGGTTGAAAACGATCGCTTGGGCGCAAGGAATTGGGCCATTAAAACGTCCGCAAACTCGTTGGGTAACAAAACAAGTCTTGCAGGGTTGTGCGGCTGTAAGCGTCAGAGATGCTGCTTCAGCGCAATTAGTATCGGAGTGGGAAATTCCCTTCATTGTCGCCCCCGATCCAGTCTGGGCATTAGAAACAAAACCGCTAAAAGGATTATGGGATTTACCAGCACCAAGAGTTGCTGTCTGTTTGCGCCCCCATCCACAACTAACACCGTCACGCCTTGCAACTATAACGCAAGCATTAGTCGATTTTCAAAAAGCAACCCAGACTTGTATTCTACTCGTACCCTTTCAAGTTTCCAAAGATCGAGCGATCGCCGAAACTATTGCGAGGCAATTACCAGGACACCATCAAATTATCTCTTCAGAAGATCCTAGAGAATTAAAAGGATTGTTTAAGGGAGTAGAAATGACAATTGGTATGCGCTTTCACAGTTTAATTATGGCTGCGGCTGAAGAATGTCGCTGTTTTGCCCTCAGTTACGATCCCAAAGTCAGTCAATTAATGTCTGAGTTAAAATTACCCGGCTGTGAATTAGAACAATTACCAGAAGATAGCCACGTTCTCAGCACCACTTGGTTGGAACAATTTGCTAATAATTTACCTCTAAGCATTTCTCAAATTCAATCCCAAGTCGATCGCGCCCTGATGCATCAAGAGTTGTTGAGAAAGGTTTGTGGTAAGGGATAGTAGCAAGTAGCAAGTAGCAAGTAGCAAGTGTGCCGCGTTACTTTTGACTTCTGAGTTTTGACTTTTGCAACTGTACGCGAAAGCGAAGCTCTCCCGTAGGGAGCAATTTCGCGTCTCTACGACTTTTGACTTTGCCCATTGCCCATTGCCCGATGCCCATTGCCCAATGCCCGGTGCAGCGGTGCAACGTTGCCCTATAAATTTGTGAACGGGATGTGGTCAATTTCAATTACAGGATATAAGCTGTAAATAGCTTAATGAACCGTAAAAAATAAAAAACATTAGTTTTTTATTCGATCTTTTCCCTGTAAATCGCCATGAGTGATGCCAACCCCAACTACAATTGTTCAGTAGATGTTCTAGCTAATGTCAACGTCGATCGCTGCGAAGTGACAGATGAAAAGCTAGCTTTACAAGAGCAAATCTCTGTCTCAATCGAAAACATATCGCAGCGATTTGGTGACGATCGCCATGAATCTTTAGAAAGCAATGTTATTCAAAATCAAATTGATTGGAGTAATCGCGCCTATAAATTACGTCAAAAAAATCTTGATTTTTGCAAAAAAATCTCACAATTAGAACAAACGCTAGCAGAATCGCAAGAACAGTTACTTTCAGAACAAAAAAGAGCGCAAAATGCAGAAATTTTCATTGCCAAACAAACAGAAGAGGTTGGTAGCGCACAACAAAAATATAATTTGCTACTTCAAAAGTTAGAATCTGCTCGTCAAGAAGTTAAAAATAAACAAGTGACGATTGATAATATCTACGCAAAATTAGCAGCATCTCAAGAACATGTGGCTCGTATTGAAAGAGAATGCGCGATTTTGCAAGAAAGCTATCACGAACAACAATACAAACTTTTAGAAGCCGAGCAACAAGCAAAAGAATTAAACATTCGTCTCGAACAACAACAGCGCTATACTTTAGAGTATAAAACGTCTCTAAATCGGCAAGCGGAAAACACAGCCGCTCAAAATCAGCTCGATTGCGTAGCACGACCGAAAGGAGATCGCCAACTCGACAAACTCGACAGTACTGGTTTTACTTCCAAAATACAGCCAATTCAAAGTTGGTCGCTGAACGAGGGAGAATTAAATTATAGAGCCGAGCTAAATTCGCAACCAAGTATCAAATTAGAACCCGAAAAGAAAGTTCGAGCAGTTAACCAAGACGCACAAGCTGCGATCGTTCCCGAATTAGAATTTAATTCAGAAGATCGAGGTTTAGCTCAAGGCAAAGCTCAATCTTCTAGTACCCGTAACTCTGGAACAAACAGACAAGGACAAGTAATTTCTTCTTCTGCCAATTCCATCTCTCCAGTCATAGCTGCCGCAGCTTCTAACCGCAAGCGTAAATCCTTAGCCGCGATCGATCTACCAACTTTCCCTAGATATCGAGCTTATTAGGGAATAGGGCAACGGGCAACACTTCGACAAGTGGAACAGTGAGCCTGTCGAACTGCTCAGTGCATCGCGGGCAACGGGCAAAAGTAGCAAGTAGTAAGTAGTAAGTAACAAGTAGTAAGTAAATATTGGCTGTTAACTCATTACTCATTACTCATTACTCATTACTCATTACTGTTCCCTATTCCCTAACCCCTCCTAAAAAGGAACTTCTTCTTTGTCTAATAAGTTACAAGCGGCTTCGAGCATATCTGGAGCTAAGTTTTGAAGATCTTCGCGATTGTTGAGGTAGGCTTTTAAGGCATCGAGAGGATCGAGGCTGCTACCTACTCCTAATTCTGGCAAGCGAGGACGCGCTAATTGAGATATTAATTCGGGTCGCATCGTGTAATTATGCGCTCCTTTAAGGGCTTCGTGAATGGCAGAGACGTTGACCGATTCGAGTTGTTCGGAGCGAATATGATAGATTAGTCGTACTACAGCATTGTCGATCTCCGATTTGGCGATCGCTTTTAAGATTGCTTTTTGTGGATCTTCTGTAGCTGAAACATCGAGATCGATCGTACAAAAGGGACGTACTGATAGGGGACAAAATTGCCACTCTACTTTTCCTTTTTCTACGTCAATGAGTACGTAACCTTTGTCTTCTTTTTCCTCACTAAAATCGACTCGCTCGATACTTCCGGCATAAACTACAGGCGGTTGATTATTTTTATTGAGATTTTGATGTTTGTGAACGTGTCCTAGAGCTACGTATTCGAATTCCGAACGAGTTAATAGCGACAGGGGAATAGTAAAACCTTTACCAACAGCAAGAAATCTTTCTGCACCCAAGTTAGCGCGATCGACCATTAAATGTCCTAAAAGAATGGTGGGAATTTTTGGATCGAGACGGCGAATTTCTGCTTCTAAAACTGGTTGAAGGCGTTCGATCAAAAGATAGTTAATTTCGGCGATCGATAAACCTTCGGTTTCGGGACGAGTTAATAAAGTCGATCGAGTTAGCCAAGGTAAAGTTAAAATTTGAATATCGCCATGAGCGGTAGCAATTCGATGGGTAGTAGGGCGATCGCCAACAATAAATCCAGGTACTACCAAAGTCCGATAAATCGATAAGCTAGCTCCTCCATAACCTTGAGAATGTTGGTCGTGATTGCCTATTAATAAAACCGTAGGAATATTAGCATCTGCCAAACGACGAAATTGTCTAGCAAAAACTTCTTCAACGTAAGGGGGCGGCGTAGCATCGGGAAAAGCATCGCCACCAAATAATACCAAATCGACTGGTTCGTCGATCGCGCGATCGATACAGGTACTCAAACTTTTAACAAAGTCTTCTAATCTGGTATTCAAACCTGTTTCGGGATTGACTTTACCATGGGTAAAACCACTTCCCATATGGATATCTGAAAGGTGAAGGATTTTCATAGATTAGGGGCATTGGGCAAGGGGCAACGGGCAAGGGGCAATGGGCAACGGGCTAAGGATTAAGAGTTTATTCGAGCAATCTAATCTTAAATTAACTCGATCGCAACATACTGACTAGATCTAAAGAATTATTGCGTAAAACTTCGGGTGAAGGCACGCTACCCTGACGCATCAATTCATAAATGGCTGCTGTTTCGGTATCGCGTTTACTGCTTGCTGCGGCTAAAACTCGATCGCCTTTGACGTAAAAAGCAATAAATTCTCGCTGGTGTAAATCGCCATTGACAATGATTTCGTCCCATTCTTCGGCATGTCCGACGTAACGTAAGGGAAATTTAAATTGCATCGTCCAAAATACGGGTACACCTTTAAACTGACATGCTTTTCCAGCCATGTTATATGCGGCAATACGTCCGTGTTGGGCGGCAATTCTCCAGTGTTCGATGCGAATCATTTTACCCGTAATCCAATCGGGATAGCGAGCGATATCTCCTGCCGCATAAAGACTATCGGCAGCTTCGAGATGCTTGTTGACGGGAACACTAAGATCTTTGGGATCTAACCCAACACCTTCTAAAAATTCTGTTGCAGGTTGCACGCCAATACCAACTACAACTAGATCGGTTTCTATACGTTCGTCATTGTCTAAAATTACAGCTTCTACCTTGTCGCTACCTTCAAATCGAATTACTTTTCTCTCCAAGCGAAAAGAAACTCCGTTTTCTTGATGCACCTGTTGAAATATTTGCCCAATTTCCTCTCCTAAAATTTTTTTAAACGGTAAAGCGTCTGGTGAAACTACCGTTACTGTTAAGCCTTGCTGAGTTAAAGCCGATGCGGCTTCCATCCCGATAAAACTAGAGCCAATTACCACTGCTCGCGATCGAGTTTTTGCGGCTGCTTTAATTCGATCGGTATCGCTAAAACTGCGTAGAGTAAAAATATTTTTTAGCTCTTTGCCAGGAACATCAAGTTGACGCGCTTTACCACCAGTAGCAACGAGAAGAGAATTATATTTTATTGTTTCACCGTCAGCAAAAATAATAGTTTTAGCAACTGCTTCAACTTTGACTACTTGTTTATTAAGCAGCACTTCAATATCATGTTCGGGGTAGAAATCTGCCGACCTCAACGGCATATCCTCCTGAGATACTTTATCGAGGAAATAATCTTTGCTCAACCAAGTGCGATCGTAAGGTAAGCGATCGTCTTGCGTTACCATGACAATTCGTCCTTGATATCCCGCTATTCTTAATGTTTCTGCTGCATGTGCGCCTGCTGCCCCCGCTCCTAAAATAACAAAAGTACGTCCATCGAGGCTCGGATCGTATTTAGCCATTGGGGGCAATTTCGTCATTTGTTTGAGAGTCGATCGCATCGTCGCTTCGTCTTCAGCAATGCTAACAATGACGTTGTCATCTTCAATTCGTACTTGATAACAAGATAAAGCACCCAATCCTGGCGGCTCTAACTGCTCTCCCGTTACTGTATTAAAACAGGCATTGTGCCAAGGACAGACAACGCGATCGCCACTTAAAACTCCTTTGGCAAGTGGTGCTTGGTAGTGAGTACAATAAGCCCCAGTGGCATGAAATTGGTTATTTATTTTTACTAACAAAACATCAGTATCACCAACTTTGACTTGTCGCATTTGACCATTTTGCAGATCTCCAACGCGAGCGACGGTAGCTTCTAGTGGATTCATGAAATTTATTTTGTTTGAATGTTTGAAGAGTAAATTTTAATGAACTACACGCTACCCGCCTAGCGGCTGAGGTAGCGGTTTCTGTCGTCTCAACGAAGCAAGTTGCTTGAATCCTCCACAATTTGTAGGGACTGAAGTAGAGCTTTCCTCTCCACGATTAAGGACGCTAGTTCCTAACGCCCATTTGAGCATAACTTGTGCAGCAGCCACATCTCTATCGCAGGTATACCCACAATTAGAGCATTGATGCACTCGTTCGCTTAATTCCTTCTTCTTCTTTTGACCGCAATTAGGACAAGTTTGACTGGGTGCTACTTTGACCGTTGGAACTTCTATAAAAACACCTTGACACTCATCAAGTTTATACTTAATTAACGATAAAATATTCCCGATTCCAACATCCAACAAAGAGCGATTTAAACCAGTTTTTTGAGCTTTTCTCTTACTACCCTTCTTCGCTTTGCGAGTCATCCCCTTTAGGGTTAACTTCTCGGTAGCTACCATGCTGTTACGGCTTACTATCTGTGCAGCTACCTTATGTTGCCAGTCTTCTCTCTGTCTGGCTACTTTGGCTTGGAGTCTACTAACTTGTTTTCTGGCTTTTTTCCATCGTTTAGATGCTTTAATTTTCTTTTTGAAATTGGGCGACCGTTTCTTTCTTAATTTCTTAGAAGCCTTTTTAACTTTATTTTGCGTTGAAGCTAGAAATCTGGGATTATCAATGATTGTTCCGTCGCTACAAGCAACAGCATGATAAGTTCCAAAATCTAAGCCAACCGAATTAATATCTGTTTCTCTAACTGGTTGACAATCAACTGTTATAGAAGCATACCATTTACCTTGTTTCCAAATAATTGTACAAGTGGATGGGACTCCCCAAGACAAGGCTTTCCCTCTCATTTGGATGTTTCCCAAATTAGACAAAACTAGATAACCGTTTTCTCCATTTGTTGAGGCTTTCCAACCAGATAAACATGGATAAGTCCATCCACGATAGTCGCGATTCGACTTAAACTTTGGTCTTCTTCCTAACTTTTGGAAAAACCGTTTATAGCCGAAATCGACTCGTTTTACAGTCGCTTGAAGCGCATGACTACCAAGTTCTTTATACTCATGCCAACATTCTTTAAAAGCTGGTAGAGCATTTTGCTGGTCGTAGTAACTAATCGACTTTCCAAAACGCTCGTATTCTACCTTTCTTTGGTAGATACAAGCGTTATATAACTCTTTATGAAGCTTTCTCCAATAATGAAGTTTTGCTTCTTGTTTTTTGTCTGGATAAAGTCTAAAAGTTACTCGAATGGTAGCCATGCGTTATCGACCTAACTGCTATAGTAGCTATTGTACGTTACTTGTACGTAGTATGTCAAAGGGTAGAAGGTTAGAGATTCGCTTATCAGAAGAGGATTATCGGAAACTTGAAGTCTATGCAAGTCAAAAAGATATTAGTATGGCTCAAGTGTTGCGAGAATATATTAAGCGGCTACCAAAACCGCGAGATTAATTGGTGATTCCGCATTCGCGATCGTCACCGTGAAGCACCTTCCCCACCCCGCCAAGGGCTGAGGGTGGGGACTGCCGCACTTTCGTTCAAGGTTCATTAGACTTCTTGCAAAAATTATAGTTTTTAAAAAGAGTCCACGGATAAACAAGGCGTGCTTTTCTGGAGGCGCGGATGGCGAGGTTTCCTCGCCATACTGAGCGCCGTTAGGTTGCCTCAGAAAAGCCTTGGCACGCCGTACAGATAAACACAGATAAATACCAATAAATACAGATGTAATGGATTTATGCAATTCGTTTATTGTTCATTGCCGATCGCTAGATGCTAGGGCATTTTATTAATTTTGGCTTCAACTTCAAGGCTAATACTTCCTTTGCTTACATCCATTTTCTTGATGCGAAATATCGTTCCGTTAAAGTCTAAAGAAGGTGCGTCGATTAGTTCTTTGAGTTTATTCATTAAAGCAACTAGAACATTAAGAGAAATTGCCTGTCCTTCTTCCAAGAAGAATTTTTCCATCAATACATCTTGATTGTCTGTGCGTGGGTAAATTGCGCCTGTGAAGCGAACTTGTTGAGGAGTTTTGTCCCCTTTAGATATTTTTACATTGCTACTAAAAACAACTTTACCCTCGTTCGGTAGTTGCAACTCGATCGGCGGTTGCAATTCTAAAAAAACTATTTGACCATCTACATTAAGTTTAAAAGGAGTTAATTTACTTAAAATAAAATCCGATCTCAGATTTTGATTGATGTCTGCTTCTGTGACAACAAATTTTCCTGTAGAATTTACGGGCTGATTCAGTTCGACTTTGCCCAAAAGGATACTAAAAAGATCGATATCTACACGATCTGTCTCAAGTTCTATTTCTTGGATCTGTAGATCTTGTTGCGTTACTAATTTTTTGCCTGCGATCGAAACCGAATCGATTTCTCCTTGAACCATTTTTAAAGGATCGGTACGGATATCTACATCTATATTTTGAGCTGTATCTATTTGGGTAGATAGCACTGTTTCGGCTACTTTTGAGATTGCTTGCTCATCTAGTCGTTTTTCATCTGACATTATATTTTTTTACTCGCTCGTTTTTGAGGCAATAAGGCTCTGGCTGCTTACTACCTCAATTGTTTTGAACACCTGTTATTAGGAATATCAAAAAAATCGAGAAAATGTTTCATCCTAAAGTTGGACTAAGATCGAATTATTTTCCACGCGATTGCTAAAGAGATTCGATGGACGACAGTATTTTAATTATTTTTACCCGTTATCCCGAACCAGGAACAACAAAAACTCGGATGATTCCAGCATTAGGTGCTGAAGGCGCAGCAAAACTTCAGCGTTTGATGACGGAACATACTTTACAACAAGCTAGACAATTACAAAATAACATCGCGATCGAAATTCATTTTACTGGTGGCGATCGCGCAAAGATGCAAGATTGGTTGGGAAAGAATTTAGTCTACAAAAAACAAATAGATGGAGATTTGGGCAAGCGAATGCACTTTGCTTTTGAAAGTGCTTTTGCTAAAGGAAAAGATCGAGTAGTTATAATTGGTGTAGATTGCCCCGATCTCGATCGAGAAATTTTACAAGCAGCATTTAACGCACTCGATCGCCACGATTTAGTTTTGGGACCGGCAGCAGATGGCGGTTATTATTTAATTGGTTTGCGTCGTCTGGCTCCAGAATTATTTGTCGGAATTGATTGGGGAAGCGATCGAGTATTAACGCAAACGAAAGAAATTGCCGAGCGATCGCCATTAAATATTTATTATTTACCCGTACTTAACGATGTCGATCGCCCAGAAGATTTATCAATTTGGACTAAACATCTCGCTACCAAAATAAAAAGCGAAAATATTTCCAGCACTAAAGTCAAGAACGTGTTATAAATATTAAGGCTTTTAAGTTTAGGTGCTAATTTTGACAAGTTAACAGAGTTTAGTAGCTTTTTTAGACAAAAGCTGCTTGTTTTTTGCTGTCGAAAATTCTTCAGAAAAAACGATAACTTCGGTTGAAATTAAATAACCAACTAACCAAAATTACACCTATGTCACCTGCTAGCTACAAACTAGTTGCAGGTTTTTAAATGTCATTTTTTTGCTGCTTATTGAAAATAGCAAGATTTATTCATGACAATATCAATCAATCAGTCTCAGTCGCGCAATACTTTATCTCTAGATAAAAATGTCAAACTGAGAGATATCATTCAATCGCTTCCTAGTGAAGTTTTTCTTAAGGATGCGCGTAAAGCTTGGTTAAAAGTTATAGTTAATGTTGCTCTTGTCGCCATTGGTTATTGGGGACTAGCAGTTTCTCCTTGGTATTTGCTGCCAATTCTTTGGCTATTTGTCGGTACGGGATTGCAAGGTTTTTTTGTAATCGCACACGATTGCGGTCATCGTTCTTTTTCCAACCGCAATTGGCTCAACGATTTAGTCGGTCATATTTTAATGTTACCGATAATTTATCCCTTTCATGCGTGGCGAATTCTACACAACCACCATCACAAGAATACCAATAAATTACAGGTAGACAACGCTTGGGATCCTTTTACGACAGAATTATATCAAAATTGTTCGCCTTTGATGCAATGGGGCTATCGCCGTATGCGCGGTTGGTTTTGGTGGACGGGTTCGATCGCGCATTGGGTGATGTTGCATTTTGACTGGAGCAAATTTGAAGGTAAAGACAGAGAACAAATTCGCTTTTCTGCACTTGTCGCGATTATTTTTGGAGCGATCGCTTTTCCAATTCTGTTTTTAACTACAGGTATTTGGGGCTTCGTCAAGTTTTGGTTACTACCTTGGTTGGTCTATCATTTTTGGATGAGTACGATTACCATCGTTCACCACACCAGTCCTGAAATTCCCTTTACTCCAGCAGAAAAATGGAACGAAGCACAAGCACAATTAAGCGGTACGGTACACTGTCAATATCCTTGGTGGTTTGAATTCCTCTGTAGCGATATTAACGTTCACATCCCCCATCACATTTCTACGGGTATTCCTTGGTACAACCTTCGCAAGGCGCACCAAAGTATCAAAGAAAACTGGGGCGATTATATTTACGAAACTAAATTAACTCTACCGTTAATGAAACGCATTGCAAATCGCTGTCATTTATACGACGCAGAAAAAAATTATCGAACTTTTTCTGAATAACGATCTTTGAGGGGATAGGGGACAGGGGACAGGGGATAGGGAGCAGGGGAGAAATATTACTTTTGACTTTTGACTGGTTGGTGAGCTTGTCGAACCATTGACTTTTGACTTTTGACTATGCCCGATGCCCGATGCCCGATGCCCGATGCCCGATGCCCTATCCCCTTTTCCCTTTTCCCTTTTCACTACACCAATCGAGAATTCGATTCCACGCCCACCAGCGATCGCGATCGCCACATTGATTCTGACAAGTTTTACTGCTCAAATAACCGACATGACCGCCATATTCAGTTAAGCAGATCTCGATCGTTGAATTTGTCCGACATATTCTTTTCAAGTCAGCTACTAAAGTCGGATCGAACATCGGATCGTCAGCAGCATAAAGAATCAAAGTTGGTTTTCGCAAATGAGGCAACAAGTAGAGTGGACTGCTCGCATCGTAATATTCTTCTACCGAAGAAAAACCCAATCTGCTAATAACTAACTCGCGATCGAATCCCCAAATACTATTCGCTCGTTCGATCGCTTCAGTGTCGATGTCTTGAGGATGGTATCGAGCGATTTGTCTTGCTAGTTTTTTTAATTCTTTGGCGATCGCCCTCTCTAAATAACGTCCTAAAGGATCTCGTTCTAAATACCGAAGAGAACGTTTAGAATCCAAACTAGGACAAATTACCGCTCCGCCGCCAATTTCCGATTCATTTAAGGGTAAATCGCTTCCCCATTCGTCGATTGATTGTCCTGCTTTAACCGCCCAAAGTGCCAGTTGTCCGCCCAAAGAATAACCTGTAAACCAAAATGGGGCAGGACATCCCATTGTTTTAGCCTTCGCGGCGATGCGAACGAAATCTTCTCCCTCACACAGGCCGTCAGAAGTCAGAGTTGGCGATAATTCTGCGGTTTTGCCATGGGCGCGCCAATCGAAGAATACCACGGCATAACCTTGGCTATATGCTTTACGTCCCAACAATCTTAAATACCACTGATTGTCAAGAGTTCCCGTAATTCCATAAGTACCGACGATCGTACCGCGAGGATTGGGCGGGGTGGCAACAATGCCAAAGATTGGTACTCCTTGCGCCCCAATAAAAATTTGTTCTCGATAGATTGGTTCTGGTTCTGCAATTGTCTCTTCCCAGTTGCGGCTTGCTCTCCAAGCAATATAAATGGTTTGGGACAAGCCGTTTTTGAGTAACCAAGGTGGAGAGTAGACCGAACGATCCATGAATTTTTTTTTAGTGTGTTTTTAGAGATATTTACACATCTTTACATATTTGGTTTTGTTCGTAGTTTATGGCGAGCGACTACGAAGAAAATTAATTTAGGATATTTGTCAAATACTTTTTACAATCGATTTACATTGTTTGAAAAATTAGTCGATCGAGAGCCTTTTTTGATTCTCAATAATTGGCTGAAAAATTCAATAATTTACGTGTCGATCGGGCTTTGAGGTGGCTTGCAACCAATTTTAGACACACTGTCCCCTCAAACCTACTCTTAAAGTATAGCCTTTAAACGCATTTTTTGCGTTAATTATTTTCGCTCGTTAAGTTGTGTAAAGAGCAAAAACATATTGAAATTTTTAAACTAATTAAACTTAAATGGTAAGGTTTTCTTATAATTTCATCGCACTTCTAACTTCTGACTTCTAACTTTTGACTTCTGAACTTTTGTACAGACGCGAAATTTCGCGTCTGTACGACTTTTAACTTCATCCCTAATTTTTAATCCCTGTCGTGCCAATACCCTGAATAAACTGTCGCTGACCGATTAAAAACAGAAGGATAACTGGTATGGTGGCAATAACTACTGCTGCCATCATTAAAGACCAGTTATTGGTAAATTGTTCTTGAAATTCGGCTAGAACGAGTTGGACTGTTTTTAATTCGGGTCGCGTTGTAAAAACTAACGGTTTAAATAAATCGTTCCATTCGCCAATAAAAGTAAACAGAAATAAAGTCACCAAGGCAGGACGAGATAGAGGCAACATTATTCGCCAAAGAATTTGGATGCGATCGGCACCGTCGAGGGTAGCAGCTTCCTCCAATTCGACAGGTAAAGAAGCAAAAAATTGACGCATCAAAAAAATGCCGAAACCATTCGCTGCGGTTGGTAAAATTAAAGCCCAGTAGGTATTAATTGCCGCTCCCCACTTCAACACTAAAAAAATGGGAATGACTAACAGTTGGAAAGGAATGACCAAAGTTGCCAAAATCAATAAAAGCAGTGCTTGTCTGCCTCTAAATTTTAATCTTGCTAGGGCATAACCCGCCAAAGCGGAGGTGACAATTTGGATAGCAGTTACTGCCAAAGCAACTAAAGTAGAATTAGCAAATGCTAATAAAAAATTTCCTCTAGCCCAAGCTTCTTGGTAATTAGCAAACGAGAATTGACCGATCGCGTCTGCACTGGCAGTACCCGACGGCGCAAACGAAGTTACCAAGACAACACCCAAAGGGTATAAAACGATCGCTGCTCCTAAAAGTAGTAGGCAAAAAACCAAAAATTTATCTAAGCTAAAAAATGACGATCCCAATCGATTTTCAGGCATTGACCCCTATATTTTTGTACCTTAATCGGTTATTCTTTGTCTGGGAAACTTTATTCTCCAGGGTTATCTAACTAAAAATTATCTCGCTTTTGGTTAAGCTTAGGAATATAAATTGAGCAGTGTGGGCGGTAGAGAGAGGATTATATTGAATAAGTACGCTACTTTTGTAGATTTACTGCACTCTAAGGCGCAAGACTCGCCAGAGCGCCTTGCTTTTACTTATCTCCAGGATGGCGAGACTGAAGCAGGGAATTTAACTTATCGAGAACTCGACAGACAAGCGCGAGCGATCGCGGCGACACTTCAAAGTTATGATGCCATAGGGGAAAGAGCGCTATTGCTCTATCCTCCAGGTTTAGAGTTTATCACCGCTTTTTTGGGATGCTTGTATGCTGGGGTTATCGCCACTCCTGCTTACCCACCTCGCCCGAATCGTTCTGTTTCTCGTCTTAAAGCCATAGTAGCGGACGCTGAGGCGAAATTTGCCTTAACTACACAATCTTTAATCGAAGATATTAAAAATCGTTTTGAAGATAATTCGGCAGCAAAACAGGTGGAATTTATAGCCACCGATCGCCTCAATCTAGATTTGGCATCGCAATGGCAAGCGCCAGAGTTAAATTCGAAAACCGTAGCTTTTCTGCAATACACTAGCGGTTCGACGGGTACTCCCAAAGGAGTAATCGTTACTCATGGTAACTTGATGGCGAATTCTCGTTCCATCAATCAGTGTTTTCAAAATAATTCCACTCACAACGCTGTTTCTTGGCTACCCCCCTATCATGACATGGGCTTGATCGGTTGCATTTTACAACCGATGTATGCTGGAGTTTCCATGTATTTAATGCCTCCAGTAGCGTTTTTACAGCGTCCTTATCGTTGGTTGCAGGCGATCTCTCGCTACCGCGCCCATTCTAGCGGAGGACCCAATTTTGCTTACGATCTCTGCGTCAGTCAAATTAATTCCGAACAAAAAGCCAAACTAGATCTTAGTAGTTGGGAAAACGCTTTTACAGGTGCCGAACCAATCCGCGCTAAAACTTTAGAGAATTTTGCAGAATCTTTTAGCGGCTGCGGTTTTAGCAAAAAAGCATTTTATCCATGTTACGGCATGGCAGAATCGACTTTAATTATTTCTGGAGGTACTAGAAAAGTCGAACCGATAATTAAAACTTTTGACGCTAAAGAATTGGAAAAAGACCGCGCGATTGCAACTAGTCAATCCGAACCTGGAGCGATTACTTTGGTAGGATGCGGTCAAAATGTACTCGGACAAAAACTTGTCATTGCCAACCCCGAAACTTTAAATAGTTGTCCTGACGGTGAGATTGGTGAAATTTGGGCAGCTAGTGATAGCGTCGCCCAAGGTTATTGGAATCGAGAAGAACTAACTCAAGCAAGTTTTGGTGCATATTTAAACGATACTGAAGAAGGGCCTTTTCTTCGTACTGGAGATTTAGGGTTTTTAAGCGATGGCGAACTTTTCGTTACTGGTCGTCTCAAAGATTTAATTATTATCCGAGGACGCAATCACTATCCTCAAGACATCGAATTGACGGTAGATAAATGCAATCCTGCGGTTAGGGCTGGTGCTGGTGCGGCTTTTTCTGTTGAAGTTGAGGGCGAAGAACGTTTAGTTATCACCCAGGAAATTCAACGGACTTATCTTCGCAATTTAGATGTAGAAAAAGTTGTTAACGATATTCGTTCGGCGATCGCTCGAGATCGCGAACTACAACCTTATGCCGTAGTTTTGTTGAAAACTGGCAGCATTCCCAAAACCTCAAGCGGCAAAATTCAGCGTCATGCTTGTAAGAGAAAGTTTTTAAAAGGTAGTTTGCATGTAGTTGGGCAATGGCAGGAACAGGGAATAGGGAACAGGGAACAGGGAATAGAAAAAGTCGATCGGCAAAAGTCAAAAGTCGAAAGTAAGATTACCAATAATCAACGACCAACAACCAACAACCAACAACAAAGCATTCAAAATTGGTTGGTATCTCAACTTGCCGAACGTTTGGGCGTACCCGCGCAGGAAATAGATATAAGAGAACCACTTGCTAATTATGGCTTGGATTCGGTACAAGCGGTTCGTCTATCAGCAGAATTAGAAGATTGGTTGGGTGTAAAACTTTCACCGACTCTGCTTTACGATTACCCAAATATTTCTAGTCTGGCTGAGTATTTGACAAGTGTGAAGGGCGATCGCCAAAAACTCGACCATCAATTACCAATTGTCAATTACCGATCGCCCAATAGCCAACAAGAAATCGCGATCGTCGGTATGGGATGCCGTTTTCCAGGGGCAAACAATCCACAGGAATTTTGGGAACTTTTGCACAATGGTAAAGACGCTATTTCTCAAGTAAAAGAGGATCGTTGGCAAGGTAAAGAATGGGGTGGGTTTTTAGAGAGAGTCGATCTGTTCGATCCGAAGTTTTTTGGAATTTCTCCCCGCGAAACTCAACGTATGGATCCCCAACAAAGATTATTGTTGGAAGTAAGTTGGGAAGCCATAGAACATGCAGGAATATCGGCAGATAAGTTAGCTAGAAGCGCTACAGGCGTATTTATGGGAGTCAGCAGTAGCGATTACTCTCAACTTCAATTGCTTTACGGTATTGAGGTAGACGCTTATGCAGGGACAGGAAATGCTCACAGTATCGCAGCTAATCGTATCTCCTATTTCTTCGATTTTAAAGGCCCTTCTCTGACAGTAGATACTGCTTGTTCGTCTTCTTTGGTGGCAGTACATTTGGCTTGTCAAAGTCTCAATAATGGTGAATGCGATCGCGCCTTGGTTGGAGGTGTCAATTTGATGCTATCTCCAGAATTACATCAAACTTTCTCTCAAGCGGGAATGATGTCAGCAGACGGGCGTTGCAAAACTTTTGATGCTAGCGCTGACGGTTACGTGCGTGGTGAAGGTTGCGGCGTAGTAATTTTAAAACGTCTTGAAGATGCGATCGAAGATAATGATAATATTTTGGCAGTTATTAAAGGTTCTGCTATAAATCAAGATGGTCGTAGTAACGGTTTGACTGCACCAAACGGTTTGTCACAACAAGCAGTAGTCCGTCAAGCACTGAAGAATGCTAATGTCGAACCATCGGAAATTAGTTATGTAGAAGCACATGGTACGGGTACATCTTTAGGAGATCCGATCGAGGTTAATTCTCTCAAAAACGTTTTGATGGAAAGCCGTAACGCGGACGAACTTTGTTATCTCGGTTCGGTTAAAACCAATATCGGACATTTAGAAGCGGCGGCTGGTATTGCTGGGTTGATTAAAACTGTTTTGTCTTTTGTCAATCAAGAGATTCCGCCTCATTTGCACTTGCAAAAACTCAATCCGCATATCGATTTAGAAAAAAGCGCGATCGCCATTCCTACTCATCCTCAAGCTTGGTTGTCAACAGATAAACCGAGATTGGCAGGAATTAGTTCGTTTGGTTTTGGTGGAACTAATGCTCATATTATCGTGGGAGAAGGCAGGAGGCAGGAGGCAGGAGGACGGCGGATAAGCAAATCGGAGGAAACCTCCGATTTTTCCGCCTCCAGAAGGCAGGAGGCAATAAACAACAATGTTGTTGTAGGGGCGAATGGCCATTCGCCCCTACAGGGCATTGAAAAAGAGCGTCCTCAACACCTTTTTACTCTATCGGCAAAAACTGAAAAGGCGTTGGCAGATTTGGTTAAAAACTATATTGAGTTTTTGATGAAAAATCCCGATGTTTCTCTAGCCGATCTTTGTTTTACAGCTAATACAGGGCGGACGCATTTTTCCTATCGTCTCGCCATAGTTGCAGAATCCGATCGCGATTTACTAAGTCAACTTAATTCTTGGCAATTAGAAGGCGAAAGTTCGGAATTATTGCGATCGAATCTTCAAAAAAATCAAAGCCAGAAAATAGCTTGGTTATTTACAGGACAGGGTTCGCAATATGAAGGGATGGGGTACGAACTTTATCAAACTCAACCTGTATTCCGTAATGCCATCGAACGCTGTGCCGAAATTCTTCAACCATATTTGGAAAAATCTTTAATAGAAATAATTTATCCAAAAGAAGGGAATAGGGAACACTTCGACAAGCTCAGTGCTTCGCAGGCAACAGGCAACAATCCTGTAGAGACGCGAGATCTCGCGTCTCTAACCAGCGAAT
Organism: Xenococcaceae cyanobacterium; assembly: GCA_051657945.1. GTDB lineage: Bacteria > Cyanobacteriota > Cyanobacteriia > Cyanobacteriales > Xenococcaceae > CAZJTL01. Next base: position 23,225 of record JBOFLQ010000181.1, read on the forward strand.
ACAACGCACCGCTTAACAAAATCAATGAAACTGAATATACTCAACCTGCCATATTTGCTATAGAATATGCCTTAGCTCAGTTGTGGCTGTCTTGGGGCGTAAAGCCTTCGGTAGTAATGGGGCATAGCGTAGGTGAATACGTAGCAGCAACGATCGCTGGTGTATTTACCCTAGAAGATGGCTTAAAATTAATTGCCCATCGAGCCAAGTTAATGCAAACTTTGTGTCTTCAAGGCGAAATGGTCGCTGTTTTTGACACGGAAGCGCAAGTTAAAGAAACGATCGAACCCTTAGCAGACAAAATTTCGATCGCGGCAATTAATAGCCATCAGAATGTTGTTATTTCTGGATCGACTGAAGCCATAGAACAGGCGATCGCCAGATTTGATGCTTTAGATATTAAAACTCGTCGCTTAAATGTTTCTCATGCTTTCCATTCGCCTCTGATGCAACCGATGTTGGAGGAGTTTGCTAAAGTTGCTGGCGAAGTTACTTACGCACCATCACAGATAGATATAATATCTAACGTTACTGGACAATTAGCAGGAACAGAAATAACCACGCCTGAATATTGGGTCGATCATATTTTACAACCCGTTCGATTTTTATCTAGCATCGAATTAGTTGGCGCACAAAATTACGATATTTTTGTAGAAATAGGTGCAAAACCAATTTTACTAGGAATGGGTCGTCAATGTTTGCCTACATTAGAAGGATTGTGGTTGCCTAGTTTACGTCCTCGTAAAGGTGATTGGCAGCAAATTTTACAAAGTTTGGCAGCTTTATACGATCGCGGTGTTGAAATAGATTGGTTAGAATTCGATCGCCCTTACCAGCGTCAACGTCTTAATACTTTACCTACCTATCCATTCCAAAGAGAACGTTATTGGTTGGAAATTAACGCTCGGGTTAAGCTTTCTAGTTTGCAAAAAGCTGCGACAAATTCATCAAAATTGTTAGATTTTTATCAAATTGATTGGCACTTAAAAAATCTAACTTCACAGCGAAATCATGAAAAAGGTTGTTGGATAATTTTTGCTAACAATAATAATTTAGTAGATGATTTGAAAGCTAAATTAGAGACAAACGGATGCGATTATATTTTAATTAGCGATCGAAAAACTTTTTGTTTAGTAGAAAAAAAATGGTCTATTGACAGCAGTAATCCAGAAAATTGGCAAAATATATTTGAAGAAATTGCCTCGATCGCTACCAATAAAAAAATAGCAGGAATAATTTATTTGTGGAGTTTGGATGATTTTAATCCCGAACAATTAACTCTTACCAATCTCGAACAAATTCAACAGAAAAATTGCAGTAGTTTGCTGCAAATAATTCAAAATCTATTCAATCGCGCCCTGTCAATGCCAATCTGGATTGTCACCAGAAGTACGCAAGCGATCGAACCAACAGACAAACTAAAAATATCTCAAAGTTGTCTGTGGGGATTGAGTAATGTTATCGCGATCGAACATCCAGAATGTTGGGGTGGAATTGTCGATTTAGCATCTCGATCGAATACAAATGAAGCAGATTTATTATTAACAGCGATTACCAATTCAGAAAAAGAAGACAGAATTGCTATTCGCAACGAACAAACATTTGTAGCAAGATTAAAAGGGAACAGGGAACAGGGAATAGGCAACAGGCAACAGGGAATAGGCAACAGGCAACAGGGAATAGGCAACAACGGCACTCAGCAATCGGAGGAAACCTCCGATTCCGTGCCTTGGCAACAAGTAGTAGTCAGCACTCAGCACTCTTACCTAATAACAGGTGGATTGGGTGCGCTGGGTTTGCAACTGGCTGAATGGTTGGTGGAAAGAGGGGCGAAAAACTTAGTTTTGGTAGGGCGCAGCCATCCTAATTCGGAAGCAGAAAAGGCGATCGCACGTTTAGAACAAAAAGGTGCGGCAATTTTAGTCGCACAAGCAGATGTTTCTGTAGAAGCAGATGTTAAAAAATTGCTAGAAGAATGTATTGCATCTCTACCACCCATAGCAGGAATCATTCATGCTGCTGGTGTTTTAGACGATGGCATTCTCATCGAACAAAATTGGCAACGTTTCCGAAGCGCGATCGCACCGAAAGTTTTGGGTGCTTGGAATCTACATAATCTAACTCAAAATTTATCTTTAGATTTTTTTGTCAGCTTCTCTTCCGTTGCATCTTTAATTGGTTCGCCAGGACAGGGAAATTACGCCGCAGCTAACGCATTTTTAGATGCGATCGCCCGTTACCGTCAAGCGCAAGGTTTACCAGGATTGAGTATCAACTGGGGGCCTTGGGCAGAAACGGGCATGGCAGCAAAAAACAATTTTTTTCGTCAAGGATTGCATTTAATTGACGCAGAATCTGGTTTAGCAGCCCTAGATAAATTATTAGGATCGAATGCTTCACAAGTAGGTGTTTTGTCCGTTGAATGGAATGAATTGAGTAAGCAATTTCCATATTTATTGCAATCTCCATTCTTTGAGAATTTAATCGATCGCACTGTTAATGCATCTGTCGAAACAGAAACAAAACAAGACAAAATTTTCGATCGATTATTAACACTTTCTTCCCCTCAAAGAGAAGAATTTTTACTTTCTTATTTACAAACAGCGATCGCAAAAATACTGAGAATAGATACAAATCAAATTGCTGTTACCGACAGTCTTTTAGATATTGGGATGGATTCGTTGATGGTTATGGAAGCCATCAATCAATTAAAAGGCGATTTGCAATTGATGATTTATCCCAGAGAATTTTACGAACGACCCAAAATTGATGCCTTAGCTAAATATCTTGCCGTCGAATTTGAGAAGAGTCATTTGGGAATATATGATTCAGTAGTTGAAAAAGAATCTTCTCTAATTATCACTCAACAAAAAACCAACAACAAAAAACCAACAAATAACAACAAAAAACTTCCTGGCGCAATTTTTATCCTATCTTCGCCGCGATCGGGTTCGACTTTACTCAGAGTTATGTTGGCGGGACATCCAGCCCTATATTCTCCCCCAGAATTGCATTTGCTGCCCTTTGAAACCATGGCGCAAAGAAATGAGGACTTGGGTGTCTCTCAACTAGGATTGGGGTTACAACGCGCCTTTATGGAGCTAAAACAAATTGACGCGACAGAAAGCCAACAACTGATCGATCGCTTAGTGGAAGAAAATTTTTCCGTACGAGATGTATACGCGATGTTGCAACAACTAGCAGGCGATCGCCTCTTAGTTGATAAATCTCCTACTTACGCAAATAACCGAGAAACCCTAGAACGAGGCGAACAACTATTTAAAGATGCAAAATACATCCACTTAGTTCGCCATCCCTATGCTGTCATCGAATCATTTGCCCGTATGAGGATGGATAAATTAGTTGGTTCGGGTAATAGTAACCCCTATCAACTAGGAGAATCGATCTGGAAAAACAGCAACCAAAATACTCTCGAATTTTTTGAGACGATCGATCGACAACGTCATCACCTGGTTCAATACGAAGAATTAGTAACCGATCCGCAAAAAATAATGGAAGGGGTTTGTGAATTTTTAAATATTGATTTCTCACCAGCCCTACTTACACCATATCAAGGCGATCGCATGACAGATGGCGTTCACGATCGATCCATGTCTGTAGGCGATCCTAATTTCCTCAAACGCGATCGCATCGATGCCCAACTAGCCCAAACTTGGCGAGAAATAAAACTTCCCTCGCTGCTAGGCGGTTATACCCGACAAATAGCCCAAAACCTAAATTACGAATTACCTCAAGAAGAAAATGAATTGACATCGACACCATCGATGCGCGAAATCTCGATCGAAATTAGAGGTTTAAAATTGTGTCTGTGTAGTTGGGGGCCAGAAGAAGGGCCTTTGGTATTATGTTTGCATGGTATACTCGAACAGGGAGCAGCTTGGTCGGAAGTAGCGATTCGTCTGGCACAACAAGGCTATCGCGTCATTGCACCCGATTTGAGAGGACACGGACGATCTGCCCATGTCGGTAAAGGCGGTTCTTATAACCTACTCGATTTCTTAGCAGATATCGACGCGATCGTCGAAAATCTTGCCGATCGAGCCTTTACATTAGTGGGACATTCTTTAGGTTCGGTCGTTGCTGCCATTTTTACCAGCATTCGACCCCAACAAATTAAAAATTTAATTTTAGTCGAAACAGTATTACCCACAGAAGTAGACGAAGACGAAGCTGCCGAACAATTAGCAACCCATCTCGATTATTTGGCATCACCCCAAGAACATCCCGTCTTCCCCGATGTTGCCACGGCAGCCGATCGCCTGCGTCAAGCAACCCCTGCTTTATCTAAACCCCTAGCCATGATGCTTGCCGAACGAATTACCGAACCATGTGAAGGCGGCGTACGCTGGCGTTGGGCTGCTTTACTACGTACCCGTGCGGGAATTGGTTTCAACGGTATTAGCAAGTCTAAATATTTAGGTTTGTTACGCAGAATTAGAGTCCCAATTACTCTAATTTACGGCGATAACAGTAACTTCAACCGTCAAGAAGATTTATCCGAACAGCAAACTGCCATGCCAAAAGCGGAAAAGATCGTCTTACCTGGCGGACATAATTTGCACCTAGAAGCACCTTCAGCACTAGCTAAGATTATTGGTGGAGCGAAAGCTTTGACTAAAACTTTGATTCCAGAGTCTTAGCTTATATAGCAATCGAATCAAAGATTAGGACGATAAAAATAAAATAGTTTCGCGCAGAGGCGCAGAGACACAGAGAGGTTTGGAGTGTCTTAACCTATAGTTCGATTGCTATACAAGGATAAAAGCCGATAGCTAATTGTGATAGGAAGCTGGTGGCTGTAAGTCATCTATGATAATCCCTTTACGCCAAGGCTTAGAATTAACTAATTCTTGCTGTGGAACATTTCGAGTAGACAGTCCCATTTTTTTAAGCAAGCGATTGATATGGCGATCGCTAACTTCGATGTCAAATTCTTTGCTAAGATGTTTTCCTAGCCACTGTGCCGTCCAACGTTTGAAAGGATAACCGTAGTCTTCGGGGCTACTGCTAACTAATTCTTGCAAGCGCTTGAGATATTCGTCATCGATCGTTTTTGGTCTACCGATTGGATTATTCAAGCGATCGAATGCTTGTCCCGTTTGCGCTAGTGTCATCCAATATCTGGCTGTGTCTTCAGAACATTTGAGTGCTTTGCAAATCTCAGTTTGAGATTGACCTAAATTTGTTCTCAGTACGATTTCCAATCGACGGCGATATTCTGGACGAGCATTGGCAGGTAGGTTATCTTTTAACAGTTTGTCTAGTGAAGCATTTATAGACGAATGAGAAGATTGTTCGATTGAATTCGTTGTCATTCTCTGTGGTTCGATTTTATTAATCTGGGTTTTGTTTAAGTTTCTTTGAGACATAAGAGGTAAGATTATGTCTTGGCTAAATTGAGGTTAAAACTCTTTTTATCTGGAAAGGCAGAGGGCAGGAGGCGTGATGTCAGAAGGGAATTCTGGCGACTGTCCTCTGCCCGTGACAAACGGGAACAAGGGTTTAAGACCCCCACTGAACTCCCGTTCAGTGGCTACCGTTTAGGAGGGGTCTGAATCCCCCTATCTTTACGCAACCTTCTGCCCTCTGCCCTCTGCCTTCTGCCTTCTTCAAAAAATCATTGCAACTAATCGCTTGTAAAGCGACTAACTACGTAAAATCCTTTAAGTATTATTACTTGAGTTAACCGAGAACAGACCTGGTATTAACCAAAAAATAACTTTTCCTTTAATTTTTTTTGCTCGCACCTTTTTCTTTTTCTTGGCAAAAATAAGACATATCGGGTAGGGTTAAGTCAAAAAAAAAAGCGCAAAGCCTTGACCAGTCTGGGTTATACCTGAATACTATAAAAAGAAGGAGGTAGTTTACACAAACTACCTCCCAATCAAAAGCAATGTTACACCCTCGATTTCGATCGGGATGCAATTCACTAAATAGGATAACTCAATCATGGCAAAAATCGAAATTGGCGAACTCGCAGGCGCTGGATTTTTTAACACTAATGAAAATTTCATGGATTCGATGAGAGATTTGAATGCAGACGAGTTAAAAATCTCTGGCGGAAGCGGTCATAAAGGTGGCAGCAAGAGCAAGAGCAAGAGCAAGAGTAAGAGTAAGAGCAAAGGCGGCTGTGGCTGTGGTAGCTACTGCTAACTTTTAGGTTGAATTTTATCACACATAGCCTAAGTACGAGTCAACGGGGTTACTAAATTAACATGCGTGTTAGTGAAAGTAACCCTGTTTTGTTAAAGCCAGTATTAAAGTTTGGAATGATAAATGTCTTTTTTACTAAGCTCAGAAAATGTAATTGAGTATTTGCAAAACAAGGGTATCGTTCGACTTAAAAGTAAAACTCAAATTCCTACCGTCGAATCTAAAATAAGTAAAAACTTTAATTTGTTAGTCAATTATTTTGATGAGGAATTGCAAACTAGTCGTTATTTACTTGTCAAACAAGAGTTGGTAGGAACTGGAGAATACGGTCAGCTCGATAATTCACTGGCTGGGGAATGGCGTATTCATCAATTACTGACAACATTTCCCGAACTAAGTAACTGTCTTTCTAG
>JBOFLQ010000182.1:0-22621 GCA_051657945.1 Xenococcaceae cyanobacterium
AACCCCTAATCCCTAATCCCTAATCCCTAATCCCTAATCCCTAACCCCTAACCCCTAATCCCTAATCCCTAATCCCTAATCCCTATTCCCTATTCCCTATTCCCTAACCCCTAATCCCTAATCCCTAATCCCTAATCCCTAATCCCTAACCCCTAACCCCTAATCCCTAATCCCTAATCCCTACCCCCTAATCCCTAACCCCTACCTCCTAATCCCTAATCCCTAATCCCTATCCCCTATTCTCTGGCGATCGAAATGCAACCAGCCTTTGACCAAACATCCGCATGGCATGGCAAACTTAACTTAATTTATACTCAAACCGATCGCGCTACTCAAATTCAAACAGCATTTTCTCAAGCGCCATTAAAATTACAACGTCCATTTTATCCAGAAGGAAAAAATATTTGTCACAGCGTCATTTTACATACTGCTGGCGGTATTGTCGGCGGCGATCGACTGTCTCAAAACATTCACCTTCAGGCTAACACCAACGCATTAATTACCACAGTAGCCGCAAGCAAAGTTTATCGTAGCAACTCAAGAACAGCCAAACAAACTATAAACATTAAAATCGATACGGGTGCTTGTCTAGAATTTTTACCGCAAGAAACAATTGTTTTCGACGGTGCTATCTACCGACAAGATTTACGAGTAGAATTAGCACCTGAAGCTACTTGGTTGGGATGGGAGATTAATCGTTTTGGACGATCGCGTCGGGGAGAAAAATTTTATACAGGAGAATGGCGATCGCATACAGAAGTATGGCAACAGGAAACACCGTTATGGATCGATCGCGCTTGGTTACCAGGAGACGCTAAACTATTTCACAGCCCTAATGCTTTAGCAGGAAAACCAGTAATTGGCACTCTTACATGGTTGGGAAAAACAGTATCCCCTGAAACGATCCAACAAATCAGACAATTATGGCAACCACAAAGCGATCGCGCCGATGCTGGAGTGACAGAATTAATGTCTGGAATTTTATGTCGTTATCGCGGCGATTCTACCTCAGAAGCAAAAAACTGGTTTACCAAAGTTTGGCATTTGTTGCGTCTTACTTATTTACAACGCGACGCGATCGTGCCCAGAGTTTGGTAAAGTAGAGAATAGGAATTAGAAAATGAGGAACTAATTTAAAAACTCTACAAAATCCCATCCAAACTAAGAATAAAACCAGGAAGAACACTTTCTCCTTCTATTTGTGTAGGGTTAGAGAATGTTTCAGATGTAGAATCGCTCCTATAAATCTCAACCTGTTTATTAATGGGATCGATTAACCATCCCAATCGCACACCGTTATCGATGTATTCCTGCATCTTTTCTCGAAGTTCTTTGATGCTATCCGATGGAGAACGTAATTCAATTACAAAATCTGGACTAATCGGAGGAAATGTTCTTTTCTGTTCGTCTGTCAGGGTATTCCATCGACTCAGTTGAATCCAAGCCGCATCGGGAGAACGAAAAGCATTGTTGGGAAGACAAAACATAGTAGAAGAATCAAAGCCAACTCCCGTACCATCTTGTCTTACCCACATAGCTAATTGCGCGGTTAACCAAAAATTTCTAATTCCACTTTCTCCACCAGTAGGTGACACAATTACTAATTCTCCTCGTCCTGTAAGTTCTAGTTTTGCTTCTGGATTGGCATGACAAATACTGGTAAATTGTTCTGGTGAAAGATGGATGATGGGTTGTAGTTTTAAAATGGTATTCATGTCGCGCGATCGCTTCCTGTTTACAACGTCAATAATGCGTAGTGCTGGTAATTATAGCGATTTACATATTGTTCAAATTGTCCGGTAAAATTTTTTTATTTGCTACTCTGTTGTTAAATATTCTTTTTTTACTTTGAGATCGAAAGTAATGACATCCATTTTTTTGCCAAGTCAAGATGTAATATAAAAACAAAGAAACCTTCGATTGATTTTAAGCAGGATTTGGAACAATATTATTAACTCGAACTCAGGTTAACTATGGATTGTGAATTATGCAACTATCTCCTCAAGAAAAAGATAAATTATTAATTTTTACCGCCGCACTACTGGCAGAAAGACGTAAAGACAGAGGATTAAAACTTAATTATCCTGAAGCGATCGCCTACATTTCTGCTGCTATTTTAGAAGGCGCTAGAGAAGGTAAAACCGTCGCAGAATTAATGAGTTACGGCGCTACTTTATTAACCAAGAATGATGTTATGGAAGGCATACCCGAAATGATTGATGAAGTCCAAGTCGAAGCAACTTTTCCTGATGGCACTAAACTAGTTACAGTCCATAATCCAATTCAATAAAATTGTTCGTGGTTGATGGTTGATGGTTGATGGTTGATGGTTGATGGTTGATGGTTGATGGTTGATGGTTCATTGACTGTTTTCGAGCGAATATGCCTCAAATACAACACTTAGTTTTACTAAAATTTAAACCAGAAATAAATCAAGAAAAAATTCAATATTTATTCGACCGATTAGGCGAATTACAACAGTTAATTCCAGGTATTATTCATTTTTCTGGCGGCAAATATTCCAGTCATGAGGGATTAAATAAAGAATACACTCACGGTTTTACTATGACTTTTGCTAGTATTAACGCTCGTGACTCTTATTTACCCCATCCAGAACACGAAAAATTTAAAGAAGAAATTTTTCCTTGTCTTGAAGACTTTGTTATTTTTGATTATGAAATTTAAATCGATCGACAATAAACGATGAACAATGAACGATGAACAATGAACGATGAACAATGAACAATGAACAATGAACAATGAACAATGAACTAAAATTATGATTCCAGGCGAACTTATTCCCAAACAAGGACAAATTGAATTAAATGTAGACAGAGAAACCGTAACAATAGAAGTTGCAAATACAGGCGATCGCCCGATCCAAATCGGTTCTCATTTTCATTTTTATGAAGTCAATAAAGCCTTAGAGTTCGATCGCGATCGAACTCTAGGAATGCGTTTAAATATACCTGCTGGTACGGCAGTTCGTTTCGAACCAGGAGACGAAAAACAAGTTGAATTAGTTAATTTTGTTGGCAGTCGCCAGATTTATGGTTTTAATGGTTTGATTAACGGCAAGTTGAACATTTAATTTTGAATTTTAAAGGGTTTCTGACTGCTGTAGATAAAATGAATGTAACGTTTCTGCACTAGATTTAGTTCCAATCGATAATTTTCGATCGCTGGATATATTCGTGTAATTTTTGCTTGCTTCGAGATGATTAAAATTAGGCATTTCTTGTCTGCATCTCGAACAAAACCAAGTTATTTTCCCTTGGTGAATACAACGACATAAAGTAGACGAACAACAAGGGCAATGATTCATAAAGCCTCCTAAGCAATAATTAAAAAGCGGTTTTCAAGTTTTAAAAGATATATTCAATCGGCTCGATCTTTTGCTTTCGTACAATCATAAAATTTGCCAAAAAAGGCAATACCGATCGAACCAAAACAATCGAATTAGCTAACGATCGCCGAATACAGTTAATTTGAAAGCTAATCATTCAGCTTTCAGAACTAACTTTTCTGTTTAGGGTATATTTGCAGTAGTAAAAAGTTATAAAAAGTCGATCGAAAAAAAATAGAAATTTATTCTTGCTAAGCTACCAAACAATTTCTAAAATTGTCTTACCAAATTTCGATCGACTTATAAAAGAAGGTATAGATGAAGAGTTAGAATCTTGGAAAAAAGACTAAAGCCTAAATTAATATGCTTTTTAGCTCGTTTGAATAAACGAGCTATTTTGTCCGAAAAATTAGTTATTCACTCTCGAAAATTGAAGGAATTATTTACAATAAACTTCGCTCGATTCAATCGCTCGTTTCTGACTTCAATAGATACTTTGATTAAACTATATTCTTCCTTTGTTTGCCAAACAGAAAAACAATCACAACACCAAGACCATAATTTATTTATCATTGATGCTTACCTCCCGGTTCAATAAATTATAAAATTGATTGACTAAAAATTTACAGTTTAATTAGCTTGCTCGTTCGGCGATCGCCATAACGCGAGTATTCTGAATCCAGATTGCTAAATAAAGTGGATGTTCTACGATTAAAGTTTCAAGATTTAACTTGTCATATTTCTGACAAAATCTTATTGCTTTAGCATGAAGATTTTTAGAAAAATCTGGCCCTCGCGTATAAGTTTTTTCTTGAAACATAACTTGAGATTTTTGAAACTTTTCACTATAAAAAGTTCCCTGACGTTCTAATTCTTTAGCAGTAAGTTTGACCATAATACTAATTATTTAATCGTTAAATTACCGAAAAATACAATATTGAACTCAAGAATGGTTAATGGTTAAAAGAGACAAGACCGATCGATTATTAAATGCTTATCTCTTTCTCGACTCAGTATTGAAAAGTTATATCTCAGAATTTTTTGAACTTATGTTGATACGTGATGATACCAATCATTGAGTAAAAATTTAATTCTGTCCTATGTAAAAGTATGTAATTAGAAGTACATAGTCGCCAACTGTAAATATACTTATCTCAAAAAAACGATATTTTCCAAATAAGTGATATCACGCAATATCAAAATTATAGTTTTGTAGCTGTCGAGTTTTTCATCCAAATAAACATTAATTACGTAAAATTTTTAATAATTTATTTAGAATATTTTTTCAGATCGTAACAAAAGTCGTAGGGGCGGGTTTTGTTCTTCATTTGTCGGTTGAAACCGATAATTTATCTGTCAAACCCGCCCCTACACGCAATTCACGCATTAATTACCCCGTTGCCAAGGCACGGATTCTGTAGGCGATAGACGGAGGCTAAAAGATCTGAGGAAACCTCATTTCTCGCCTCCTCCCGTGCCGCGAACGGCTGGTTTCCTGCGCCAAACGACGAGCGGAGGTAACCACAGCTTTACAACTGGCGCTCAGAATACAAAGTGCCGTCGTTGCCCGTTGCCCGATGCCCGATGCCCGATGCCCTATTCCCTATTCCCTATTCCCTATTCCCTAATTCAATCAACACCTTCGATCGGAGCAAAACCTTGACGTTGAATATTTTCCGTAATTACGCGAGGTTCTAAAAATTGCAGCAAATAATCTACTCCTCCCGCCTTCGATCCAACCCCAGAAAGTTTAAAACCGCCAAAAGGCTGACGATCGACGATCGCCCCCGTAATCGTACGGTTAATGTATAAATTACCTACTTCAAATTCCACAGAGGCGCGATCGATATGGGTGGGAGTACGAGAATATAATCCACCCGTCAAAGCATAATCAGTTTCGTTAGCAACTTTTAAAGCCTCCGTAAAATCTTTGACGCGAATAACAGCTAAGACTGGCCCAAAAATTTCCTCTTGAGCTATAGTAGAATCGCTTGAGACATCGCTAAAAATAGTAGGACTGACATAGTAACCTCCATCGGGAATATCCATCTCTAAGGCGAGATTTGACTGTTGTTTGCCCTTGACGATATATTCTTTGATACGCTCCATAGCGGTGCGATCGATTACAGGCCCTACTTTGGTAGTAGGATTGTCAGTAGCACCAACGTTTAGCGATCGCGTGGCTTCGATTAATCTCGAGAGAAAAGCATCGTAGACGCTTTCTAAAACAATAACCCTCGAACAAGCAGAACATTTTTGACCGCTATATCCAAACGCCGATTGCACTACCCCAGCGACAGCTTGGTCTAAATCTGCACTTTCATCTACAATAATGCCATTCTTACCACCCATTTCAGCAATGACTCGTTTGAGATGTTTTTGTTTTGGTTGTACAATTGCAGCATCGGCATAAATGCGACAACCAACTTCTCTCGAACCCGTAAAAGCAATTAAGTGAACGTCGGGATGTTTTACCATGTATGCACCCACTTGCGAACCTTTACCAGGAACGAATTGAAATACACCTTTAGGAATTCCCGCTTCAATTAAAATTTCTGCAATCTTAGCTGCAATAACAGTTGAGGTTTCTGCTGGTTTGAGTAAAGTACAATTACCCGCCACCAAAGCAGCAACCGTCATTCCCATCGCGATCGCCATCGGAAAATTCCAAGGCGAAATTACTACAGCAATACCTCTAGGTTGATAGATATAGCGATTGGTTTCACCAGCAACATCGAGGTTATAACCTTCGTTCAATCTTTCCATTTCCGAAGCATAATAGCGACAAAAATCGATCGCCTCAGAAACCTCTGCATCTGCTTGCTGAATAACTTTTCCTACTTCCAAACAAATCCAAGCATTTAATTCATGTCTGCGCTTCTCTAACAAATCTGCTGCTTTGTAGAGTATTTCCGCCCTTTGTTTGACAGGAGTATTACGCCAAGCAGGAAACGCTGCTTTAGCTGCTTGTAGTGCCTCTTCAGCTTGTTCGACAGAAATTAAACCAACTTTTCCAACTACTTCAATTTCTTTAGAAGGATTTACCGAATTAATGTACTCTGATGTTTGTACGTACTCGCCATTGATTAAGGGTAAATAAGTTTTACCCAATGAGTTACGAACTTGAGTTAATGCTTCTCTTGCCTTATCTAGTTTTGTCGCATCTGCATAATCGGTATCAGCAGAATTAACAAACAGGGTGTGGGGTGTGGGGTGTGGCGGCGCTTTGTATTCGGATGTAACGGACGTATCCGCGCCTTGGCTGTGGGGTATGGATGGATGGCTGTTGCCTTCTGCCCTCTGCCCTCTGCCTTCTGCCTTCACTTTAGGTGGTGCAATTAATTCTTCGATCGGACGTTCTTCTGAATTTTGTCTAAGAAAAGAACTATTAGCCGTATTCTCCAACAAACGACGAATCAAATACGCCATACCTGGTAAAAGTTTACCGTAGGGAGAATATACCCTGACGCGATGCCCTCTTTTTACCAAAGCTTTTGCCAAGCGATCGCCCATTCCGTAAAGTACTTGCATCTCAAAACGACGGCGGGGAATATTCAAACTTTCCGCGATCGCACAAGCTAATGCCTGCGATCGAACATTATGAGATCCGATCGCCGCCGATAAATATTCATGATTTTCCAGCAACAAACATGTCATCCGTTCAAAATTTAAATCTGTTGCCGCTTTGTCGTTATATACTGGTTGCTGCCAATGATTTTGTAATGACTTAATCGTTTCTTGGTCCCAATAAGCCCCTTTTACTAATCTGACTGTAACGCGATTGCCCCTTTGTTTTGCCCATTCGATTAAATCTTTTAAATCTTTTTCCGAATCGCGCAGATATGCTTGTAAAGTTACACCAAGATCGGTTCGATCTCGAAATTCTTCTTCGAGCAACAATTCTTTGAGAATTGCCAAAGTAACATCTTTATAAACATATTGTTCCATATCGAAATGAATTGCCGCACCAACTTCTTTAGCGCGACGCAATAAAATGCGAATGCGATCGCATACTTTTTGTTTGCTGCCTTCAGGATCGATCGGATCGAATTGGGAATAAAATGCAGTTAGTTTCACCGATACCTGTACTTGCGGTAAAACTTCACCATCGGCTACGTCAATTTCTTCTACTTTCGACCATTTTTTGGCTTCGGTAGTTAACTCCTCAATTAACTCTAAATAACTATTTAAATAAGATTCTGCTTCCGTTTCAGTAATAACAGCTTCACCCAACAAATCTATGGTAAAAGCCATCTTTTCTTTTCGTAACCGTTCGATGGTTTTAATTATTTCTTGAATGCTTTCCCCAGCAATATATTTATAGGCTAGAGTTTCTACCGATTTAGTAATAGTTGCGGCAGCAAAGAGTGCTGGTGGAGAATTAGGTTCGGTAAAATTAAGAATACCTTTTAAAGGCGCTGGTAATTCCACCGATTCATCACCCAAATATTGTTGCAGGTGACGGGCAATTTCTGCCTTACTTTGCAGGGCAGGAATGCAATCGATAAATCTAAACAACTGTACCCTCAAACCAGGGTTACTCATCGTCCAATCTAGGAGTTTATCGTCAAAGCGCATTTGGTCGCCAATTTTAGCGAAAATCGATCGCTTCTCCCTGGTTGCTTCTATTAATTGTTTGGCAATTTCTTGAGTCTTGGCTTCGTAGGTTTGAGTCGAATTCACTGATGCAACCACAGCTAGCTAACTCCTATCTGCTTGTTTATTTGTAGAGCAATCTATTATTATATCGATTCGATCGGTGGCTCGATTCCCAGTCAAGTCAGAGTTTCTTGACAGAATAGAGAAAGCACAATCGATACAAATTTTAAAATTTTTTAAAGCTAAACATTTAATTGAAGATAATGTTGGGTTTCCTTGCGTCAAGCCAACCTACAAGAGAAAGCGATCGCGAGCGTTGTCAAGATTGTCTTCGATCGAGTTTAAATAGTTGATATACCTTGAAAAGATTAATTATGAAGTTTTCCTCTCAAGCCTGGAAAAATATCGATCGAATTTATAATGCTATTTTAACTATGCAGTTTCTACAAGAACTAGAAGCAGGTTCGTTGAGCAGAGAGGTTTTTCAACACTACATCATTCAAGACGCAATTTATCTTGGTGAATTTGCCCGTGTATTAGCGATAATCTCAGCCAAAGCAAGCGATCCAGATATACAGCTTCAATTTGCCAGTAACGCTCGCGATGCGATTCAAGTCGAACGTAGTTTGCATGAAAACTTTTTTACGAAATTTGGTATTACGACTGAAGTTGCACTGGCAACAGAGCCATCACCAACCTGTCTGAACTATACAAACTTTTTGATTGCCACTGCCTATCAAGATAGCTTCCCAATTATAGTAGCTGCTGTTTTACCTTGTTTTTGGATCTACTCTGAAGTAGGCAAATATATAAAAAAAAGCGCGATTTCAGACACAAACCCCTATCAAACATGGATCGATACTTATGGCGATCCTGATTTTGAAAAATCGGTTGAAGATGTTATTGATGTAGTCGATCGCGCTGCAGAAAAGGTTTCAATTAAGGAACAAGAGGCGATGAATCGGGCTTTCTACCGAGCCTCACAGTTTGAGTGGATGTTTTGGGATAGTTCAGATCGGCTAGAACGATGGCAAGTAGGCTAAGTTTTGGAGCGCGTGTTATTTTAGATTCTCGCAGGAGATTATGCCTAACCCGAAACCCATTCAAACAGAAGAATTAAAATCCAAGCAGTATAAGGCTATTGGGTTCGTAGATTCCCCCTTATCTAAAAAATTAACTCCAATCAAACTTCCCGTAAACGTACAAGAGAAGTTAGATGCTCTGCCTCCAGAGGTTAGAGTGCCTTTTTTGCGTCAGTTAATAAGTTCTGCGGTTAGGCAAAGGTTTTAGCTTGAAATTTCAACTAGCCTTGCGATTGGCTATCCTCCTGTGCGCGGAGCGCAATCGCTCCCTTGACTCATAACGGAGTCTGAGTCGATTTCCTCGTAGAGATCGGCGAACCTGATTTTTACCCCAGCTAGTTTGCCCAGAGCGCGGCATAGTTTTTCGATGCGATCGGAGTCGAGCTTAGGCATTTTTTTTGCGCTTCTTAGATAGCTTACTGACTCGGCTCTTATCTCCATCTCTTTTGCCAACAAATATCCTTTGATATTATGTCGAGCCATTACTTCTTTTAATCGCCATCGCAGCATTTCCTGTCTCACCCGTCTTTATTTCCTGACTAGATCTTAACCTTGCTCTTGAATAAACCGCAAATTATTGTACTTGGGTCTAAATATTTTGCAGTAACGCTCCGATTTAAGTTATCATGAACTCAAACAAAAAGCGATCGCATCACCCTGAGAAAGTCTTGCAATCGCCAAACAAATTAATGAAATATTAACAATCATGATAACCTCTTTTTTGCTTCCCCATCAACTAGAAAAAATTTTAATTCTAGTATTCAGAGGTGCAGTAGTTCGCGTAATCCGCATAATCTCTCAAGCAGGGCGATCGCGAGTACCTTGGATCTACCTAGTGAATCGCAATGGTAAAAGACGCGCAACATTTGTATCGGTAAAAGAACTAAACCTGGCTTTTCTGAGATATCTCAATCAGTGCAATTGCGAAGCACTACCTACGGTAGATCGCATGGGAATACGATGTCGTGAAAGTTTTGCCCTTTCCGATGCCATGAAATCCTTGCTCAAGCCTGGCGACACCGTGTTCAAACATGGTCGAAACTCCATTGGTGTTGTTATAGAGAAAAACGAGCAGAGTTTATTTGTGGATTGGGGCGATTCGCTTCCACTTCCCGAGTTTCCTTTCCTGTTGGAGTTGTTTTAACGGCAAAAAATCATCAACTTCGCGATTCCAATGAGTCGATTTCTTTACTAATCAATTTGGCAATCCATGCCGATCGCTTTCTTGAAGGAATATGGCTATTAACGCGATCGAGTAATTTTTGCTCGCAGATTACTTGAAAGACAGTACGGTTTCTGTAGCTAGTTTTTCTACCCGCACCAACACGTTTTTTTCCTTTGTTTCCTTTAAGTCCAGCCATTTACTCAGTTTGCTCTCCAAAAACATGGTCAATTATCCAACGATTCTCAGTTTGTAGCCCTCTAATTTCAGCTTGGTCGATCCTAGCTATGGTTTGTTCGATATAAGCTTGATGAGATTGCTGAGTACTAGAGAACGATTGTTGTATCTGTAGCATTTGAGAGATCGTGTCTTGCCGATCGCGTTGTGTTTCACCGAGAGCGAACTAATAGAATTGAAAGACATGTTCGATCGAGATGAACCAGAGGAAGCCTTCCTATCTCGATTTAAAATTACCAGCGAGCAAGCCTTAGAGATTGCTGAGGCATTATCTAGTTATTCGATCGCCGAAATAGTGTGGGAAAATCAACTGTTCGTTATAATTTTCCTTTGCATCTCTCGATCGATCTGCAAAATGACGGTTATTTTAATCGATCGACAAATTATTCACAAAATATCTTGGATAGAGGCTGCGGATTTTTTTCGATCGCGATCGCGCGATCGCAGGTTACTCTAATTACCATTAAGAAATCAATTTCTTGGTTAAAAGATGAAGCTGAGATATTGCACCATTGCCATTAACCGGAACTCGATTGAAATCGCTGCCTCATACAGAAAGTCGTCTAAATACGACTGGATGGGAATTTTAACGATCGAAAAAATAACTTTTACTATACGAATGCTTGTTGAATTCAGATTTTAGTCCTCTTGAGAGGACTTTTAATATTAGACAGAGATTTCAATCCCTGGCATCAGTTGCGATCGAGCTTTTGAATTTCTTTGCTTTTCATGTTCTTAAGTTCGATCGCATCGGTAAAAATAGAAAAACAAAAACCCTTTTTCAAGAAATTAGAACATAAAGTAACCATTCAAATTTCGCCACATCACAAAGGAGAAGCTTTTCAAGACTTGATTTCAATTGACGATTGAAAAAGATTTGGAGACTTGAAGAGTATTGAATGGTTTCTATCGTTGGTTTATTAAAATATTTCTGTGCGATATCCAATAATTTCAAATCACCTCAGCACCTCAGCTTTATCTAAGGTAATTGTTTTAAAAGATTAGCTGCTTGTTCTGCATCGGCTGTTCTACCTTGAGCGAGAAATAATTGTTGTGCTTTTTGTAAATTAGTTCGCGCTGCTTCTGTATTGCCCATGTTGTTATAAAGTAAGCTTAGACCTACGTAAGCAGGAGCATGATTAGGATTGAGAGCGATCGCTTTGTTGAAGTCAGCTAAAGCTAAATCTGGTTTTCCTTGCTTAGAGTAAAGAAAACCCCGACTACTGTAAGCTTCAACTAAGTTAGGATTAAATGCGATCGCTTTATTGTAATCAGCCATAGCTAAATCAAGTTTTCCTTGTCTATCGTAAAAAAAAGCCCGACTACTGTAAGCAATATCATTATTAGGATTGAGTGCGATCGCCTTGTTGTAATCAGCCATAGCTAAATCAAGTTTTCCTTGTCTATCGTAAAGAAAACCCCGACCACTGTAAGCATTAGCAAAATTAGGATTGAGTGCGATCGCTTTGTTGAAGTCAGCTAAGGCTAAATCTGCTTTTCCTTGATTGGTGTAAAGAAGACCACGATTTATGTAAGCTTGAACTAAGTTAGGATTAAGTGCGATCGCCTTGTTGAAGTCAGCTAAGGCTAAATCTGCTTTTCCTTGATTGGTGTAAAGATTACCACGATTGTAGTAAAAAGCAGAGCGAGGATTGAGTTGAATTGCTTGGTTATAAGCTACCTCAGCTTCCGAATATCGTTTTAAATTGGATAAAATAACACCTTTTTCGTTGTATAGCTTGGCATTATAATCTTGTAGCGAGATCGCTTTATCGATCGCTACTAATGCTTCATTCAGTCGATTTAATTTTTGTAGCAAGACACTTTTGTAGTTAAAAGCAGGTGCAAAATTGGGTTTAGTTTTCGTAGCTTGTTCGAGACTTGCCAATGCTGCTTTGTCTTCTTCTTCTAACCATAAAGCTAAACCCTTACCATAGTAAGCCAAATGGATAAATTCAGGTTTAAGGACAATAGCTTTATCAAATGCTTTTACCGCTTCATCATAACGACGCAACCGCCACAGTTGATTACCCCTTTCTATCCATCTTTCTGCTGTAACATTACCTCTATCTATTTTCGTCCCTAAAATGGCAGTTTGAAAAGCTTCTATTTCTGCTGCATTTAATTCTTTGGGTCTATTTTCTTGAATTGGTAATGCAGAATCAACTTGAAATTTATCTGCTAATCCAATCAAAGTATTGATGGGAATTCCCAAACTATAGCCCAACTATATTTGTGTAGCCGAACTACCTTGACTATCTAAAGCAGTTTCTCCTTCAGCTAAGCCATGAATACCAATAACCCTACCATCTCGATCTAATACCGCACCGCCACTCATCCCCCCATAGGTGATGCTGGTATAAACCATCTCGTAACCACCCGACAAACTACCTTGACTTCTAATTAAACCAGAACTATCTGTAGATAAAGAATTATCATTAACAGATAACAATCCCGTTTCTCGATCGAAACCGTAACCCAAACTAAAGCGCCATTGGGAAGGTTTATCATTACTCAATTTAGGATACCCCGCAACAAATACAGCATCTCTTGTTGTTACGGGATAGTTCGCTAACTGGGCTACTTGATAATTCTCACTGCTAGTAAACCTAACTACCGCTAAATCTACACCTTCTTGTCTTTTTATTGTGCTGCTATCTACCGAATATTTCTTTCCATCGGGTGCGAGTATTTCGTAAGTGTAATCGAGACATTTTCTAGTCTCTTTATCCTTCTCACAAATCACATGATCGGCGGTTAATACGGCATAACTATTTCCTTCTTTAGCTACAATAATCCCCGAACCATTTCCCCCACTGCTACTATCGATCCTGACAGTAATTTGTTTGGCTTTGGCTTCTAATTCTCCCAACCATCCCGTTAATTGAGTATTTTCGGTATTTTCTTCTGTTTCTGGTAAAGGTATATCGTAAGCCGTAACTATTTTTGGATTGATTTGGTTTAAGAAACTGTTGAGAGATAATCCCCAACTCAATTGTCTGTATTGTTCTATTTCTTCTGATGTCGGTTTGCTTCCATCTCGATAGACGTATCCTGTATTAACAATAGGAAAAGCACTTTTACCATTAATGCCAATTACTTCCCCATCACTATTGAGAATTGCACCACCACTCATTCCCTGAACGATATTGCTGGAATAACCAATCTGATAACCATCTTTAAAGGTTTTATCTGGTATGCGCTGAATTTTCCCTTCTTGAGTTACTAATTTTTCTGTTGCTGCGTCATAACCTACAGCTAAAATAGTTTGTTCTACTTTGGGAGTAGCTGCATTATTAATGGTTGCTTTTTGATAAGATTTTTTGCTGCTAAATTCTAATAAAGCTAAGTCGTCATTAGTTTCAATCCCGTTAGTTACAGGTTTGGCTTGATAGGTTGCACCATCATGGGTATGGATGGTAAAACTTTTCCCATCTCGCAAAACATGATTATTAGTCAAAACTAAATAGCTGTTATTTTGTTTGGCAATAATTACACCACTACCACCATTTTCTGCGCTGGTAATTTTAACGGTAATATTGCTCGCGATATTATTTTTAATATGGGGATTTATTTCTCGATCGAAATTATCTGTATTTTTAGCAACAGCTTCCGTTGCTCGAACATTATTCTGTGTTTGGGCTACAGTTTCCGAAGATCCACAAGAGACGGAAAAAATACACAGACAAGCGATAATTGGTATATATAGTTTCATAGTTGGTATAACACAGTCCACAGATAAACAAGGTGTGCTTTTCTGAGGTCGCCTCAGAAAAGCCTTGGCGCACCGTACAGATGGACGCAGATGGGTATTATTGTAGGGGTGAATGGTTATTCGCCCTTACGATCTATTTATCGTAAATACCTTTTGATTTGGTATAAGACCTTGCATCAGTCTCATTAACCGACAGGGAATTAATTCCCACCTCTTATACATAAAGTCCATTGAAATGGACTAAAACCTAAAACCAAGATAAGAGTCGTCTTTAGACGACTTTGTATATTAGACAGCGATTTCAATCGCTGACTAACTGACGGTTGATAAGGATGATGCAAGATGTAGTTACAAACATTTATTTAGAAGTTAAATTTGCTTCTTTAATTGCAGGTGCGTTATTTAATAACTTTTCGATCGATACATAAATCTGTTGTCCCGAATTTTGATAAATGGGTTCGGATGATGTCCCTTCAATAATTCCTGTCAATCCTTTTAACACTGTTTCGGGGTTATTACTCGCTTTAACTTGAAATAACTGATCTTCTGGTTTACATTTTTGTTTCTCAACCGCAGCACAAATAATGTCATAACCTTGATTTTCCCCTGTAGTCAGATACTCCAAGCGCCCATCTTCAAAAAAAGTCTGAAACTTGGGCGAAACGGTATTACATCGTTTTTGAGCATCCCATTCAGGAATATAATTAGATTTCCAAGCAATAATCGCTACATTGGCTTTTCTTTGAGGAACATAGGCGATCGTCGCGGGAATATTTTGACCACTCTCTTTTTCTGAGACTTCACCACAATAGAAGTTAATTTTATCTTTCGAGTATGTAGCTTCGGCGTGACTGGGCTGGTTAAAGATATTGGTAGAAACAAGACTAACTGTAGTAGTAGCTGCTAAAATTGCGATCCAAGATTTAGCGTTCATAATATGACTCTTGCTTTAGACAATAAGTTTTGAGATTTCACCTAAACAATTTCAGGTGAATGTATGCAGCAAGCACGATCGAGATATCTTTTACATTCATGCGATCGAAGTAAAAAAGACATAAAGATTAGCTTATTGCGTTTGGCAAACTATAGGAAAAGTTCGTCGATATTTTTTAAGGATTGATGCTCGTACACTATATATATAGGACAATCTTAAAAGATTTAAGCAATATTCAAGACGCAACCTATGATATTTAAATATCGTTCAATGGAAATTCAATATTGACTCAATATTAGGACTTAGGTAAGGGCGAATGACCATTCGCCCCTACGACTGATTTAAAAAACTTTTATATATATGTCGCTAGATTTTTTTGTACTATATATTAATTGACATTAATTTAAATACGATACGTTATAAGTAGCTTATTATCTCGATCGCCTACTTGCAGGTAGATGGATTGAGATCTTGCATCATTCTCAATAACCAACGGGGAATCAATTCCCCGTCTCATACATCAAGTCCATTGAAATGGACTAAAATACTCATCCAGTCGTCTTTAGACGACTTTAAATATTAGACAGCGATTTCAATCGCTGGCTTTTATCGACCAAGGTGCAAGATCTCAGATCGATCGAGCATATCTATAATTCATCCCAAATACATATCAATCGCGATCGAAATAGATACTCATCCTCAATCGAAATATATACTACAAAAACCAAAATTCCTATTTATACTACAAACGAATTTAAAAGGGTTTGAATCTCAAAATTTGCAGGATATATTTTCGATGCTTGTAGTATGTTTTTTGGATAAATGGTTAATTATTAATTGAAAAAAAGCAGAAGATCGATCGATCCAAAATCTAAAATCCAAAATTAAGGCACCCTATATATCGCTAGATTTTTTTGTACTATATAATAATTGAAATTAATTTAAATACGATACGTCGTAAGTAGCTTATTATCGATATTCAAATTGGTTGTAAATTGAAACAAGTATAAAAAGAATTTACTAGTAAATTTCGATCGACAAATGGATGGAGAATATCCTTTTATCAAAGCCACTAAACCCGATGGAGGACAATATACGATCGGATTTGAACATATAATTAACCAACAAGAAAAAGAAATTTATATCTCGATCGGTAGACAAAGCAACAATGACATCGTTCTCAGCGATCCACACAAAACTATATCCAGACATCACTGTTCTCTTCAATATAAAAACAATCGCTGGTGGATAGTAGACGAAGGTAGTTCTAATGGAACTTTTCTACAAAGAGAAATCGATCTGCCAGAAATTGACGTGCGATCGCAAGATAAAATTGCTCTCAGAAGCGGCGACTATATTTTAATTTTGGGAGAACTCAGTCGATCGGGACAACCAATTTTTTGGCGATTGGAGTTTATCGATCCTGGAGAAACCAGTCAAGTATCCAGTCTGCAAACTATCCACAGCATTGAATACAGTCTCAGTCAAAAAACTTTATTTCGTAAGATTACCCGTCGTCGCAATTCTATATCTTTAGGCGAACAAGAACGTTTTTTAATCGATTACATGAGTCGAAAAAACTATGAGAATAATAACCAAACAACTATTTGTGAATATGACGAACTAATTCAATCAGTCTGGCAAAATGATACCTTTAGACGAGATAGAAAAGCTATCAATCATTTAATTTGGCGCATTAGAGATAAAATCGAACTAGATTCAGGAGAACCCCAGTTTCTTAAAACTGTAAAAGGTAGAGGTTATTCTTTGGATATTAGAATTATTGAGTAGTGCGATCGCGGGCAATTAATTCTCTAACAGCAGATACTAAATTTCGTATGCAGTAATTACAAAAAGACTATGTCAAAAACTGCAATCATTAAACCGCGATAGTAGCATTTCTCGTTCGCGAATACGTAAATCTTGTTTGTCGGCAGCTACTTTACCTGGACTGGGAAGATATCCAGATGGAAATTTATTTGGATCGATCGCTTGAAAATTTAAATCTTCGTATCTTTTCCAAGCACCAAGAATTCTCCAACCAACTTTTTTGCCAAATGCTTCATAAGTAGATTCGACATATTCATTAAATTCATTCCCCGTCTCTAAATAAGCCTGTTTCTGAGGAGTATAACCCAACTTTTCGTCACTATTTTTTGTCCAAAGTTCATCAATTTTTTGCAGCGATCGACAAGGAAAATTTTGACTAGATTTAGTATCTAAGGCACTATTTTCTCTCGCAATTTTTAAAATAAGTTTGTCAGTTTCCGTATCGGCTTGTTGCCATTGTCTATTTTTTAAATATGCTTCTAATTGAGCGTAATTTGGCTGATTAATAAATTTCAAACCAAACCATCCCATACCAGTTAATCCTAGAATTCCTAATAAACTAAAAAATAGTTTTCCTTGAGATTGAAACTGACCTGTTTTTGCTCTTGAAGTGATTGGCTTTGTTTCAGGTAACTCAACTACAGTGGGAATGATTGCTTTTAAAGCTTCTGTAGCATCTGCATACCTTTGCTTGGGCTGAAAACTTACCATTCTCTCCAAAACAGATTTTAATTGTGAACTAATCTCAATATTGTGGTCTTTCCATACTTGTTCTAAATGCTCTAAATCTTGCGGTAATTCTCTAGATGATAAACCCGTAATAGCTTGAATACCTAACATTCCTACAGCATATATATCGCTATATTTTCCAGGTTTTCCTATCCCTTGCTCTGGTGACATATAAGGAGGTGTACCAATACTAATTGTTGATGGTGCGCTTGTTGTTTCTTGCTGGTTAATGGTTAATATTTCTTTGACCGCACCAAAATCAATCAATACTAATTTGCCATCTTTTTGACGGCGCATAATATTAGCTGGTTTGAGATCTCGATGAATTGTATTTTGTTGATGTACGAAAGATAGGACTTCTAGTAGTTCTTGGAGAAATTTAATTGTTTCGGCTTCACTCCATTTTTTCCCAGGCTGAAATTCTCGAGTTAAATTATGTCCTTCAATCGATTCTTGTACTAAAAAAAATTGTTTATCTTCTTCAAAATGAGCAAAAAGACGGGGAATTTGGCTGTGTTCTCCCAAGCGCGATAAAACATTTGCCTCAGTTTGAAATAGTCTTTTTGCTACTTCTAAATTTTTAGGATCGGTATTTTTAGGCTGTAGGTGTTTAACTACTAAACGAGGTTTGCCAGGAAAAGCAGTATCTACAGCAAGATAAGTATTACCAAAAGCACCACTACCAATGGCTTCGATGATTTTATATCTTTTTAATAGGACTCTACCGATCGGCATTAGTTTACTAAAAGCTAGAAAATTTCTTAGATATTAGATAGAGATAGAGGCAAGCTTTTCGGCAATCGCCACTCTGACAAATTCTTGCCAATTATCTTGCTGTTGGAGTTTTCGTTTCATCGAAGCTGGAGTTCTAAGTTGTAACCTTTCACTCAAAGGTTCTGTTCTCTCCGTGGTAAAACTTTATTTTCTAATATCTCGATTGCCGCCTGGACGACCGCTATTTTTTGTTCCTGGCACGATCTCGATAATTGAAGTATTGGACTAATTATAAAAGGTATACATGCAAAAAGAACTTAAATTTAACGTTTGATAAATATTACTGGCCTAATGATGAACTGTTATATGGTTCGTATGCTATACGAACGAGTTCTGTAACTACTGCTAAATCTAGATCGACTTCTTTAGCTGCTTCAATTAAAGAGAACTTATCTTGATGACGGGGCTTCCTCTGACGAAGTAAAGGTGCGTTTGCTCATAGTAATTCGATCGACTAAAACTCTTTGGGGTGAAATTGCCTATCAAATTGGTGGCATACAGGGCTATCAACTCTTACAAGGTAGCGATCGCAGTGGGATTTCTCCTGGCACATCTGTCTTGGAAAGATTGATTGCCCAAAAGCCTACTGTTATTATTCTCGACTTTTTCACCAATATTTAATTTTTAATTGGAGTGTAACAACAAGTGCAAGAATTTCAACTAATCTCGATCGCCAAGATTTTTATCTCGATCGTTATTTCTTTTAGTTAAATAGTTGACTTTTTATCTTAATTGCCGATAAAAAAAAATTATTAAAGAACAATTTTTATTAATTAAATTAAAATTCGATCTCATTCAATAGATTTTTTTAGATTATGTTAATCCCAAATTTTAATTTAGCAGCGAGCAAGATGCTCGTACTATTCGATCGTAAACGGCGATCGAGATTTTTGTACTATCCGATTATAAGCAGCGAGCAAGATGCTCGCACTACTCATGACATTTAAAAAATCATTACCAAAACTAGAACAACCTGGGGCTAAATATTTTATTACTTTCGTAACTTGGGAACGATTGGAATTAAATGAAAACGCTAGACAAATTGTGCTTGATAGCTGTCTATTTTTTCATCAAAAAAGATCTCAAATGTATGCAGCAGTAATTATGACTGACCACGTACATTTATTAATTCAACCTTTTCCTCGCGATCGAAGAAAATGCGATCGTGAAGCACCTCATTTAACAACTCTCGATAATAATAACTGTAATGCGAGCATCTTGCTCGCTAATAATAATTCAGAAACATCGCCCGTTAACAATCCAACTAAATTATTGCTCGATAATAAATCTCAGTCAAAATATTGGTCTATTGGCAGTATTTTACACAGCATCAAAAGTTATAGTGCCAAACAAATTCCTCAAGCAATGAATCATATCGGTAAAGTCTGGCAAGATGGAAGATACGATCGCATGATTAGAGATCGACAAGAATTGAAAAATACCTGGGAATATATCAGACAAAATCCTGTCAAAGCTGGTTTATGTAATACGCCAGAAGAATATCCATTTTTCTGGGAAATGTTTTAAATATTTTTGTATCGCCATTGTAGAGCGAGCATCTCGATCGCTAATTTCTAATTGCTCGCTAATTTCTAATTTTGCTACTTTAAGTTGATATTTTGCTAGTAATACAGCGTAGAATTTAAGATTAATAGTAGGGGTCATCTTTCCAATTCAAAATATTCCGATCGCAATTTGAATTGCTCGCTGAATTTGAGCTAAAGATTGTGGTGTAATTCCTCCATAAGGACCGCGATCGAGGTAAAGCTTGCGAACCGCAGAGATGTTATCGCACAAAGCTATAGAGGCTACCTCCAGTCCTCCTTCTCCTGCGGGAATTAAAATTCTAGTTGGTGTTTCGCCACTTGTTAGATCGCTGGTAAAAGGAATAACCAAGACATTTTCTTTAAATTGATTTCTTACATCGATCGACACAATAACAGCAGGACGTTTTTTTGTATCACTCAGAGTTTTTAATGCTTTGATAAGATAGATTTCACCTTGACGAGGATAAGATTTCGTCACAGTCCTTCCTCTTCTAAAATCTCTTCCATTTGTTGTTGAGCAAACTGTCCCCACTCAGTTTCAAACTCTAGATCGGCTTGCGATCGATTTTGATAGAAATTCTTTAGTTGTTCTTCAATTTGTTGTTTGCGCCATAGACGTAATCCTTCTTCCACAGCGGCCGAGCGATTTTTTGTCAGTCGATCGACTTCTTCAAGTAGCCGTGTATCTACGGTTATGGATATGCGTTGCTTTTGGGAACTATTAGACATAGAGGCTTATTTTATATCCACATAAATAGTATTACTTTTTATCCTATCTATTCTAGTTTTTTAATTTTGAATTTTGAATTCCTATGAACCGTCCCAAAGTTTTTATCGAAAAAATTATGCCTGTTAATTTGCTCAACAAACAGGTATATTACGAACTCAGATTGTTAAATTAATTCCGAATCAGTGTCCTTTTGCTCGTCAAATTCGCCTATGCGATTGGCAAAGCCTGTGCTAGGAAACGCGCAATCGAGTGTTTTTTTCCATTCCTCCTCTATGCAAACTAAATCCTCAAGACGAACAACTAATTTCTTTACGCTTTCGCGCAATGTGGTTTTTTCACTTGTGACCTATTTCTAGATGGAGTATTACTATTTAAGAGCTTGCCTGACAGGACTGAATTTGTTGTTGCAGAGCGCGAGCGCAGTTCTGGAATGCCAGAGTTTCTGGTTCATTAAGCTGAGTTTCGAGACGGCGATGAATACCTTGGCGACCAATAACACAGGGAACACTCAAGCAGCAGTTGTAAACATCGCAATAACCATCAATCGCAACACTCACTGGTAGAGTATGTCGTAAATCCTGGACAATACTACGAACAATCAGTTCTACTGCTAGAGATACCGTGTAATTGGTGTAGCCTTTAGTTTGGAAAATTGTCCATGCAGACTGCTTGGCATCCTCCACCATCTTTTGGCGCAAAGGGTTAGCATCAATAAATTCACCGCCACACGTAGCAGAACTAAGTGCTGCAAACTGTCCGTCTCCGTGTTCTCCTAAAATATAAGCATTAATATCGGCAGGATGGATACCTAATTGGGTAGCTAGAAGGTCGCGAAACCGAGCCGAATCGATTAAAGTACCAGTTCCAATTACTCGTTGCCAATTAATCTGTTTGGAGTGTTGACTGGCAATTTGCCAAATTTGGTAGGTCAAGGCATCAACGGGGTTACTCACATTGATCAAGATGGCTTTAGGGCTATGTCGGACGAGAGGAGGAATCAAAGACTGCATAATCTGAGTGTTACTTAAAAGGAGTTCATCACGACTTGTCATCTGCTTGGTCATGGGAGTACTGACGACAATAATAATAATGTCAGACTCGGCGGTATCTTCTATATCTCCATCTCGAACCAGAAGCCGATGGGGAGTGAGTGATACTGCTTGGCTTATATCGATAGCTTCAGCATGAGCAATCTCTCGTGTACGGTTGTAGAGAACCAGTTCTGAAGCCAAGCCATCTTTGGCTAGTACAAAGCTGACGGTCGAACCTACTTTACCAATGCCAATCACAGATATTTTCATGAACTAAAGCCAGCTTGAACAATCGTTTTATTCTATCAACTCAGCTTTGATACTTTCATAACCAAGGGTCGCCATCAACTAATAATGTCTGCCCTAAACCCGAGAAATAACAGGCAAGATGGACGGCAGTAGTAGTTTTGCCGATTCCGCCTTTGAATCCAGCAACAGTAATTAACAACTTGGATACCTCAATGTTTGCAGACATCTAAGTGTATAGTCACTTACCGTTAATGCACCTTGGCAAATTGTTAAATTTTTAGATTTCCGTATTTTTGGTTTGGTAAATTTTTAAATTGGCGAAAAGTTGGAATAAGGTTTGAAGGGCGATCGCTGACATATCAAGTCAGTACACCGTAAGTTATCTATTTTGTCGGCGAGGACTGGTATACGTAAGGCGGATATTATTCGGATGGTGTTAGATGATGTGTTGAAAAATGTTGAGGAGTAAAAAAACAATCTACATCTTAAAATAACCTGAGTTCGGGATAAGAAAAAGGACAGGTAGTAAGCTGAAAATAACGACTTTATTCAGTAAACCTGCCCTATGTTTAGTTTAGACGCTTTATTTTGTAAGGCGCGTCAATACGTTCGTTACCGAGGCGGGAAAACCCTTCGGTTTCCAAGGCGGAAATATC
>JBOFLQ010000183.1:0-35337 GCA_051657945.1 Xenococcaceae cyanobacterium
CGTTTGTTGAGTTGTTTTCGGCGAGGCTTTTTAACAATCTTGGCATCTTTAATTAGGGGAATGCCCTTGCCTATAGGCAGCTTTATTGCTGATTTTTTCCCCGCGACTGGATAAATCTTAAAATCATACCCTTGTAAGCCCCACACTCCCCACCCTCCCCACACTCCCCACCCTCCCCACACTCCCCACATCTAGTCCCTACTTAGTACTAATTCCTCTGGAAGTAGCCTTAAAGTTCGCTGAAACGGTTCGAGGTCATGTAATCCACGAGCTAAAATTAAAGTGCCTTGAATGCGCGCGATCGCATCTTCTGCTCTTTGTCTGGCAGTTTGTTTGTCAATTCCAACTTCCATTACAACTGTGGCGATCGCGTCGATCCAAGCCTTCAAACAGATTTTAATTCTCTCCTGAAACAAGTCTCTTGCTTCCCCCAACAAAAGTACGCCAAAGAGACAACATTGTTCTCCTCCTTGATATAATTCGCTGACTCGATCGCACATTTCAATTAAGCGATCGCTCGCACTTTCTTTGTCGCGCAGGGGTTTTAAAATGTTTGCTTCCAACCAATGTTCTAGATAATCTAATACGGCGTTCACCATATCTTCTTTACCGCCTGGAAAGTGATGGTAAAGGCTGGCTTTGCCCAAACCAGTAAATTGAGAAATTTTCGACAGAGTCGCCCCCTCGTATCCGTAGCGCCGAAATAGCTCTAACAATTGCAAAATAAGTTTGTCTTTGGTCATCCCGAACAAATTTAAAAGTATTTGTTGACAATTATACCGTTCGTTCGGTACAGTAAATCTATACCGAACGAACGGTACAAAATAGCTCGATCTCGATCGAACCTATGGAGAAATAAATTAATGATTAAGCTTTACGGTTACCAACTATCCGGTAATAGTTACAAAGCCAAGCTAATGCTTGCGCTGTTGGGAATCGATTATGAATGGATAGAATTAGATTTACTTGCAGGAGAACAAAAAACTGCCGAATTCTTGCAACTCAATCCCTTTGGACAAGTTCCCCTTTTAGTTGACGGAGAGATAATTCTAGCTGATGCTCAAGCCATTTTAGTGTATCTCGCTCGTCGTTATGGTGGCGATCGATGGTTGCCATTAGATGCAGAATCTTTGAGTCGAGTAGTGCGTTGGTTGTCTACCACGGCTGGAGAAGTGCGAGAGGGAGTAGAATTTGCTCGTCGCTATTATTTATTCAACGCTAATTATGTCAATATCGATCGAGCCACGCAAAGAGCTGAATTTATTCTCACTCAACTCGATCGACACTTAAGCAATCGCCAATGGTTGGAATGCGATCGCCCGACAATTGCCGATATAGCCGTTTTTCCTTATGTAGCCTTAGCACCAGACGGAAAAATTTCGCTCGAACGGTATACCAATGTCGTTCGCTGGATCGATCGAGTCAAAAATTTACCAGGCTTTATAGGTATGCCAGGAATTAATGTAGAGACGTAACATGTTACTCCAGACAAGTTAAAAATAAGAGGTAACTATATGCCGCGCAAATTTACCAAACTTGCCTTTACACCAGCCGTAAAAGCCGCTCAAGAGCAACATGGCTCTAGACAAACTTATGCTAAATTCGAGCAAACTGGTTCGGATAATGATATCGTTACGCCAGAGATTGCTGAATTTATCGCCCAACTCGACGGTTTCTATTTGGGAACAATTAATTCTAATGGGTATCCCTACATTCAATTTCGAGGTGGCGCACCTGGTTTTTTGAAAGTATTGGATGAGAAAACACTGGGTTTTGCCGATTTTCAAGGAAATGTTCAATATCTTACTGTTGGCAATCTTTCCGAAAACGATAAAGCTTTTCTATTTTTGATGGATTATCGTCATCGTCGAAGACTGAAAATTTGGGGTAGAGCGAAATTTATCGAAGGCGATCGCCAATTAATCGAACGTTTGCGAGTTCCCAATTACAATGCAAAAATCGAACGTGCCATTGTGTTTGCGATCGAAGCTTGGAATTGGAATTGTCCCCAACATATTCCTATTCGTTATTCAGAAAAGGAAGTAGAAGAAATAACCGCTCCTTTGCAAACCAGAATCGAGCAATTAGAACAACTGCTGGCGTTGAAAGAAAGATAAAAACTATGGAAACAAAACCTCCCCTACCACCTTTTAATCTTGAAACCGCTACACTCAAGGTTCAAGCCGCAGAAGACGCATGGAATACGCGCGATCCAGACAGAGTTGCTTTAGCTTATACAGAAGATTCTCAATGGCGCAATCGTGCTGAATTTTTGAGTGGACGTGAAGAAATTAAAGCATTTCTGAAACGAAAGTGGGCAAAAGAATTAGATTATCGTTTGAAGAAAAAACTTTGGAGTTTTACGGATAATCGCATTTCTGTTTGCTTTGAATATGAATGGCACGATGATTCGGGTAACTGGTATCGTTCCTATGGTAACGAACAGTGGGAATTTGCCGAGAACGGTTTGATGCAGAGGCGTGAAGCTAGTATTAACGATGTGCCAATTCAAGAGTCACAAAGAAAGTTTGAGGACAGGGAATAAGTAATTAGTAGTTATTCACATTAATTTATCTACTTATAAATTTCTTTACTATAAAAAAGTTGATTTTTGGTAAAATTATTTACTTAAGCAATTTAATTTACTAATTCACCGTATCAAATGGTGTAACCTAGATAAAGTAAAGAGTTAAGCGTTAGTTCGGCTGAACGCTTAACTCTTTGTAATGGCGAACGACCAAAAGGAAATAAAGATACCGATCGAACTGTTATGGTTACGACTGAGAGATTAAAATTATGTAAGTGCCAGATTAGTTAACTTGGCAGCACGGCAACAAGTAAAGCCAAGTGCAAAAAAAAGCCATAATTTCAACTTAGAGTGAATGGGATTCACATAAAAAGGCTCGTTCGTAAACCTCCCAGTAGAATCGCTAGCTTATTTAATTTTGGTCGATTAGCTTGTCAGCTATATCGCTAGTTTCACAAAAAACACAACTTTAACAGTTGACTTCACTTAAGTCATCGAACATTGGCTGAGTTGGAACAAACCAACATTTAGCTTTCGCCACCTTCGCCACCTTCGCCGCCTTCACTAGGAGTAGCAGGCGTAGTTGGTTCCGAGGGAGTAGTAGTTGTGCCTGGGCTGCTACTCGGAGATGTGCTAGGTGCAGATGAACCTGATGGTGGGGGAGGAGTTGTCCCCGTACCACCTTCTGGAGTGCTACCGCCACCGCCACAAGCGGTAAGCGTAGTTGCAGCTACACCAATAGACAAAAATAAGCCAACTGTTTTTAAACGCATCGTCAAAATTCCTCAAAGCTAGATTATTTAGTGCCACCAGCAGGTGGTGGGGTGCTACCTCCAGATCCACCAGTGCCACCACTACCAGCGTCGCCGCCGCCGCCAGCACAAGCACCCAAAGTGGTCATTAGAGCAACTGTTAGCAATAGTCCAATTGTTTTTAAACGCATTTTCATTTTCCTCAACTAAATTCAACGAGCTAATCGTGTTTAGCTTGCGGTACTTACGATTGATACTTTTGCAAGTATAAAGTACATATTACTTCCTAGGGACAATATTATCCTATCCCTTTGATGTGGGATTTTTTTAAGTAATATTAGTTTAGTATTGTATTACTATCACGTTTTTTTGCAATCGATTAATAACTTTTTTTGTTGTGATTGTTGTAATTGATAATTTTCTCGAACCAATAGAATTAAATGCGATCGCAGAAAATCTAAAAAAAGGTAGTTTTGTCGATGGTAAAACTACAGCAGGTTGGCACGCCAAATTAGTTAAAAATAATACTCAGCTCGACAACAAAGATCCCCATCATCAAGAATTGCTGAATTTTATTAGCAAAGCTCTTTGGCGTAACGAGTTGGTAAAAGCAGCAGTACAACCTAAATTTATCCATACTCTATTATTCAGTCGATATGAAACAGGTATGTACTACGATACTCATGTTGATAACAGCTTGATGGGTGGCGATAACTTTTTTCGTGCTGACGTGTCTTTTACGCTATTCTTGAGCGATCCGAATAGTTATTCTGGTGGCGAACTAACAATTGAAGGAAGTTATGACGATCGCAGCTACAAACTTCAGGCTGGTTCGGCAATTTTTTATCCTTCTTCGAGTTTACATCGAGTCGAACCGATCGCATCAGGAATGAGACTAGCTGTAGTAGGTTGGATTCAAAGCTTGATACGTGATGCCAACAAAAGAGAAATGCTTTTCGATTTAGACACTGCTCGTCGTTCTCTTTTTGCTCGTGAAGGAAAAACAGCAGAATTCGACTTGCTTTCGAAGACATACAGTAATTTGATGAGGATGTGGGCTGATTGACGCTCCTACCGATTAATCGGAGGATTCTTGGGCTGAACATTGCCTCTTTTGGTTGCCCTACTTAAGGTCTGACATGCTCATGTTTAAGGTATGCTCCTTACTCCTCAAGCGTTACTTTCCCTGCGCCCCAGGGTAGTTGTGTAGAGTTCTGTCGATTGAGACGTTGAATACTACTCACTCAGTTTCCGACAAGATTTTACCTTTCCACGGAAAGACTGAATACTAATGGAATAGAACCTCATATCTTGAATTGTCAATGTGCATGGTATCGATTAGATACCTAGGTTTTTTAAGAGGTTGATTACCTTTGCCTCTAATTAATAGAATACAACAGACTGAATCGTTTTACTTTAAAGATTAAGAAAAATTTTATTTTTAAACTGTTAAGTTATGGCTCTAGCTTTTATGCCGCCGACAAGTTGGAGATCTTCACATTCGCAGAAGGAAGAGAAGGTAGAGGGCAGAAAAAAGATTGTTGACAAGATCTAATAAAATTGTTTATTATTAAAAGCGGTCATAAATTTGGGTCTGTAGTTCAATTGGTTAGAGCACCGCCCTGTCACGGCGGAAGTTGCGGGTTCGAGCCCCGTCAGACCCGTTAAAACACTTCTCAATTTGTAAGTGCAACGGGGTTTAACTCCTCAAATTTTGTTAAAAAGTTATTACTGGTTTGTTACTGTCAGTTGCTATTTGCTGTTACGATCGAAGAATCGTTTAAACGCCACATATACTCGTCAACAACCCCTGCCTGAAGGCGAGGGGCTTGTAAAAAAGCCTCACTCTTTCAGAAGTAGTTGACGGCGCGCCAAGGCAATTCGGAGGTAACCTCCGAATTGACGCGCCTTACCAGACTCAGCCCTGTATGGGCTACGTTTTCTCAGTCAAGACACCTACGAATGCGTAGCTAGTTTGTAGCTCTGTCGCTTGTGGTTAAACATCTTTAGAGGGTTAAGGACGTGCTACAAGCCGAACAAGCTGAGAAAACATTGTCGAAGCTAACTTTACCCCAGTAATGGGAGTTAGGGACAACCATATCCCACAGCGGGGCAACCATACCCCGCTACCCCGCAAGGGGACTTTTAAAGCCGTCGTATAACGACGGGGTTTCTACCCATTTTTCTGATGAATGACGATTGGATTGAAGTTGGGACTGTTGTGGGCGCGCAAGGTATGAAAGGAGAACTAAAGATTTATCCATCTTCTGATTTTCCCGAACGTTTTGAAGAACCTGGCAAACGCTGGTTGCAAAATCCTCAAACTCAAGAAATACAAGAAGTAGAGTTGTTGGCTGGACGAGATATTCCTGGTAAAAATTTATATGTATTATTAATCGATCGCGTAAAAAATCGAGACCAAGCAGAGGCTTTGAAAGGATATAAATTATTAGTAGAAAGCAGCGATCGTCCCGAATTAGAAGAAGATGAGTATCACGTTTCGGAATTAATTAATTTAGAAGTTTATCATCAAGAAACGGGTGAAAGTATTGGAATTATTATCGATATTTATACTGCTGGCAACGACTTGCTTGAAGTAAAATTACACAAACAACCCACACCTGAAAAAATTATTGAAATTGACGCTAATAGTAATAGCAAGCGAAAAAGAAAAGTCAAACAGCAAAAACCAGTAACAATTTTTATTCCTTTTGTTAAAGAAATAGTTCCCGTAGTAGATCTTGCCAATAATCGTATAGAAATTACGCCGCCATCTGGATTGTTGGAGTTAGATTCGCTTTAATTCCAAAAGTTTTCTGTTTTTAGAGTATTAAATGAACTTAATTGAAACTTACGTTCAAAATGAAATTCTTGTTAACTTCGATCGCAATTTACTCGCTCGCTTAGAGAGTGAATACGGGAATGTCGAGCGATTTATTCGCGAATTGCACTCGTTTAATAGCGATTTAGAAAGAAACAAGGACTCTTATAACATTAATCCTTACGCCGATAAGATCGAACAAGGAATTTATATTTTGGGAAAAGATGATTCGGAATTGAATATATTTCCAAATCAAAGCTTAGCCTTAAAATGTTCGCGAGGAAAACCTTGCGCGGAAAATTTGCAAAAACAATTTTACCGAAGTATTCAATTAGCCAATTATTTTGAAACTAAATTAACTTCCGAGCAAAGAGAGTTACTAAATATTTGTCCAGTTTATTTATATTTTCAAACTAGTTCGAGCAATGCTTTCTTCAAACAAATTCTGTTTATGCATAAAATAAAAGGTGGAGTATCTTTAGGAGATACCCAAACTGGATTTAGTCAGGAATTTTGTCGAGTTTTTAATCTACCTACTCTCGAACAAATTAAACGAAAACATCAGTTTGCATTGCATTTATATGTAGACAAGAATAAGCAACGTCAACTATTGAAGATTCAAACTGTTTATTTGTTTCGTAAATTGTGGCGTAAAGGAATTAAAATTTTGAGTTTGAATCAAAGAAATATTTTAGTTTCTCAAGACGTTAATAGCGATCGCTACACGATTATCGATCCGATCGCGGATCTTTCTACTTCTCCTTTTTATAATTCTTTGACTTATCAATTTTGTTATTGATTAAAATTTAAAGAATTTTTAAGTTTCATCGATAATGACCTAAATAATTAATATCTTCTTTAAAAAAGTGTTATTGTTTGCTCTCGTATTTTTGTTGCGATCGAAAACTTAAACAAGACCAGACCAGAAATCGATAGGATATTACTAACAAGATCGTAAAATATCATTACCGATAAAAAACTACTGTTGTGTTCATCAAAACACAAACAATTACAAATTAACTAAAAGAAACGATTATGGACTTGGTTGCGCTTCAGAGTTTACTGGATAATACATCTTTTTTGGTTTTATTTATAACCATGTTAATTTACTGGGGAGGAGCAGTCTTTCCAGAAATCTCCTCTTTACAAGCTTTGGGAACGGCAGGAATGGCGATCGCTAACCTGTGCATGGCGGCATTACTAGGTTCTCGCTGGCTTGAAGCGGGTTATTTTCCCCTCAGCAATCTTTACGAATCTCTATTTTTTCTAGCATGGGGAGTAACGACCATGCATTTGATTGCAGAAAAAATGAGCCGTTCTCGTCTTGTTGGCGTGGCTACTAGCCCTGTTGCTATGGGAATAACTGCTTTTGCTGCTTTGACCTTACCAGCAGAAATGCAAAATTCCGCACCTTTAGTTCCTGCCTTAAAATCGAATTGGTTGATGATGCACGTCAGCGTAATGATGCTCAGCTACGCTACTTTAATGGTAGGTTCGGTGTTGGCGATCGCTTTTTTAATTGTAACTCGCGGTCAAGCGATCGAACTCAAGGGTTCTTCTGTGGGTACTGGTGGCTTTCGTAATAATCTTAGAAAATTACAGCCCAATGATACAGCTAACTCCCAAACAAATAGTATCACCAATCTAGCTAGCAATAATAGTTCTGGCAATACGGCGGTGTTAAATTTACCAAACACCCTGACAAATACTGCCACCTTATCGCCCCAACGCCTCAGCTTGGCTGATACCCTAGATAACATCAGCTATCGCATTATTGGTTTGGGATTTCCTTTACTCACTATCGGTATTATTGCAGGTGCGGTTTGGGCTAACGAAGCATGGGGCTCTTATTGGAGTTGGGATCCTAAAGAAACTTGGGCTTTCATTACTTGGTTGGTTTTTGCTGCTTATCTCCATGCGCGCATTACACGCGATTGGCAGGGAAGAAAACCAGCAATCCTCGCTGCTACGGGTTTTGTAGTCGTTTGGGTTTGCTATTTGGGTGTAAATCTATTGGGTAAGGGTTTACACTCCTACGGTTGGTTCTTTTGAACTACCCCGCTCTAGTCCCTCTTCCTTGCTGAGTGTTGTAACTTAAATATTAATACCAATATTTAGCCAAACTTAGCATTATGTCCGATCGAGAGCATGAATCCGAACTGATTACTCGTCTTTTAGCGATCGAAAAACAGTTGAGCAAATTTTCAGATCTTGGCGATCGTATTGCTCGAATAGAAGACAAGATGATGCTGATGACGGAGGTATACGAATATCAAAAATTACAGCAACTTTTAAAAGAAGGCGATTGGCGAGAAGCAGATTGGGAAACAATTAGAGTAATTCAATCGATCGCGGGACAATCTAGCTTAGAAGATATTACTCCCGAAGATATGCGAAAATTTCCCTGTAGCAAACTCCAAGCGATCGATCGCCTTTGGAATAGCTATAGTAACGGTCGTTTTGGTTTCAGCGTCCAGGCACAAATCTATCAAAGCGTAGGCGGCACTTTAGAAACGGCGATCGCTCAAGATAGTCAAAAGATTGTAGCATTTGGCGAACGAGTAGGTTGGCGCAAAGATGATACGTGGCTCAAATGCGATGACCTCGATTATACCTTGTCCGCACCCGTCGGCTGTCATCCTTCCAGGTGGTGGAATTCTGCATTTGGTTCGAAAATGACCAACTATTTCTTCAATCGTCTCTTGACTTGTGAAGTTTAGTGAATAGGGAATAGGGAATAGGGAAGGGAGTAGGGAATAGGGGCTAGGGGCTAGGGGAGGCGTGGATGGCGTAGGCGAAGCCGTGCCGCGAACGGCTGGTTTCCGAGGCGGCAAAATAGTAAGGTTTCCTCAGATTTGTTTAGCCGCCGTTCGCCATAGTGAACGCCGTGCTAGGAAAAGTCAAAAGTCAAAAGTCAAAAGTCAAAAGTTGTAATAGCCATGCAGCAAATAAGTTTTTGGTTTGAGTAAATATGTTTGTACTACTTAATGAGTGAGTGAGTGACTTTGCCCGATGCCCGATGCCCGATGCCCGATGCCCGATGCCCCTTGCCCTATGAACCATGAACCATGAACTATGAACAATAAACAAATTGCTTTTCTTGGACTGGGTTTAATGGGTGCGCCGATGACGGCTAATTTGGCGCGTAAAGGTTATGCAGTCACAGCTTGGAATCGTAGCAGCGATCGCCCTGGTATTAAAACTGCTAGAGATGCTGGTGCTAAGATTGTTCCATCTCTAGCAGAAGCCGTTCGAAACGCCGATATCGTCTTTACCTGTGTTGGTGATGTTCCCGATGTCGAACAAGTAATTTTGGGAGATGATGGAATCGTCAAACATGCTCGATCGAATACTCTAATTGTAGATATGAGTACCATTGGTAGCGATGCGGCGCGTAAAATCGATCGCGAATTAGAACAACACCAGCTTCGTTTTTTGGACGCACCAGTTTCAGGGGGCGATATCGGTGCAATTAATGGTACGCTGACAATTATGGTAGGCGGCGATCGCTCGGACTTTGAAGAATGTCAGCCTTTCTTTGCTGCGATGGGAAAAAATATTACCCTCTGCGGTGATGTTGGTAGCGGTCAAGCTGTCAAAATGTGCAATCAAGTTCTTGCCGCTGTTTACATGGTGGCACTGTGCGAAGCGATGACGATGGCGCAACATCAAGACATTGACCCCAATCTTATTGTTGAAGTTTGTGGCACTGGTGCGGCTGGATCTTGGGCATTGTCTAATTTAGGAACAAAAATAATACAATCGGATTTAGCACCAGGTTTTCCGATCGAACATATTCTTAAAGATTTGCGATTGGTACGAGAAATAATGGAAACTAGCGATCGCCAATTACCTGGCGTTGACTTAGCCGATCGCCTGTTTAAACTGGTTGGCGAACTTGACAATGGACAAGGTGCAAAACAAGGCACTCAAGCAATGATTCGAGCCTATCAGCAAGAAAGAGGGGCTAGGAGAAAGTATTAAGTAGCAAGTAGCAAGTAGCAAGTAGCAAGTTATTATTTATTACTTCTGCCCGATGCCCATTGCCCATTGCCCGATTCCCGATTCCCGATTCCCTATTCCCTATAAAAACATGACCACCGACTTAACCGCAGAACAATATAAACTGAAAATGCAGCGACGCAAAGAAGTTCAAGAACAAAGAGTCGCCGCAGCATCGCCAGAAAAAGGTTTAATTATTGTCAATACTGGTAACGGTAAGGGAAAAACTACCGCCGCGTTGGGTATGGTTATTCGTTCTCTCGGTCATGGTTATCGAGTGGCGATCGTACAATTTATTAAAGGTGCTTGGGAGCCTGCTGAAAAAGCCATCCTCAGTCAATGGGAAAAACAATTAGAATTTTATGCCATGGGTGAAGGTTTCACCTGGGATACTCAAGACAAAGAAAGAGATACAGAAAAAGCGATCGAAGCTTGGGAAAAAGGATTGTCTTTTATTCGCGATCGGGATTATAAATTAGTGTTGCTCGATGAAATTAACATCGCTCTTAAGTTAGGTTATTTAGATATCGATCGCGTCTTGGCAGGTTTAGCAGAAAAACCAGAAAATTCTCACGTTATTCTTACCGGTCGTGGCGCACCTCAAGCACTCATCGATCGCGCCGATTTAGTGACGGAGATGACTCTTGTCAAGCATCCTTTTCGCGAACAAGGTATTAAAGCACAACCTGGAATTGAATTCTAAAAACCTAACCGATTTTTTCGCCTGACTCTTTCCTAAGATTGACGATCGATTTCAGTATGTTTAATAAACTGAATTGAGATAGCTCAAATTCTGAAGACTTGACATGCCGATGCGGTTGTCTGGGAAACCTTTCTCTTTTTGGATTCGATCGATTTCTAAAAATAACGATCCGACAAGAATAAATTTTTGTCGGTCGATTTTGCCATTGTGGGATTGGGAATTACTAGACTAATTGCTATTAGCGTTAAGCAATGCCTAACAATTCATGAGGAGATTGATTATGGTCGATCGCGCTAAAGAAATTCAAGACGATCTTGAAGACCTTGACGATATTGACATTGTCGATGAAACCGAACTGCCTCAAGAGATAACTGAATCTTACGGTACTGGAGTTCATGACCAGCCCGGTTTTAGTATTGGTGGCAGAACGATGCGGGATGCGATCGATGAATATAACGAAGTCGGGCCAGAACTTTCTGGTGGCGATATCGACGCAGCTTGGTCGCAAGCAGAAGGCACTGCTGAAGAAACAGTCGGAGGAGATGCTCCAACACCCGACCAAGATATTGTAGACGATTTAGGTAAGGCAGTAGGACTGGAAATGGACGACAAAACTCCTTTGTGGACTACGGAAGCTTTAGAACTAAGAGACGACAGAAGATGGGAATTAGAACCAAAATCTGCGGAAGATTACGAAGAAGCACATGATACGTAATCTAGGACGCGAATTTATCCGATCTAGAAACGCGAATTTATTTGATTTAGAAACGCGAAATTTATCTGATGTAGAGACGCGAATTTATCTGAATGTAGAAACGCGAAATTTATCTGATGTAGAGACGCGAAATTTCGCGTCTCTACGCAGGTTCGATTGCAAAAATAAATAAAATTGGAGTAGTAGACAATGGATAGCACTCAAGATTCGACTGGAACACCATATCCAAATTTGCCACCGTTGATTGAAAGTAAAGCCAGCGAGTATTATGGCAGTGGCAACACCAGCAGTGTAAATATCGCCGGTCATCCGATTCATCCCATTATTGTGGTCTTTCCCGTTGCTTTGTTGGGTATCGCTGCGGGTAGCGACATCGGCTACTGGTTGACTCAAGATTATTTTTGGGCGCGCGCTTCGATTTGGTTGATTGGCTTGGGTTTGGTATCTGGACTTGCGGCTGCTGTAGTGGGAATGTCGGATTTTTTAAAAATTCCCAAGGTACGAAAACTTCAAGCTGGTTGGGGACACTTAATCACTAACGTTACAGCTTTACTTTTGACTGTAGTTAATTACGTACTGAGATTGGGAAATCCAGAAGCAATTATCGTTCCCATCGGTTTAATTCTTTCGATCGCGATCGCGTCGTTACTCATACTTGGCGGTTGGTTTGGCGGCGAACTATCTTTTCGCCACAAAGTAGGTATAATCGGTGTTGGCGATCGACAATAAATAATCAGATATACGAGGTTTTCAGGCTGTGGGATAATGTTTCCCACAGCTTGTTAGTTTTAAGCTAAATATAGATGAAAACATGAACGAAGATCTTAATTTTGACAACGTACAAGAACCGATTATTAATGCACCAGCAGAGATAAAAGAAATTATCGATCGAGTACTTAGAGTAGAAAAAGATAAACTATACATGCGATCGCCTAAAAATATTAATGACGATATTCTCAATATTATTAAAGAAGTAATTCAATGAGGCTGATTTCTCTTAAATTATGTAATTTTAGGCAATTTTATGGGCGAACTCCAGAAATAATTTTTGCTAGCGGTCAACAAAATACTACTATTATTCATGGCAATAATGGCGCTGGTAAAACAACTATATTAAATGCTTTTACATGGGTACTATATGAAAATTTTACTGCTGCTTTTGCTTCGTCGGAACTATTAGTTAATAAGCGAGCAATTAATGAAGTTAAAGTTGGTAGGGCTATAGAATGTTGGGTTGAAATTCAATTCGAACGCGATCGTAAGCGCTATCAATTAAAACGTAAATGTTATGCTACCAGAGAAGAAGATAATTTAGTTCGTTATAGCGAAACCAAATTATTTATGTTGATTGCAGGAGACGATGGACGTTGGTATCCTCCTGTCGAACAGCCAGTTGATATTATCGAACGAATTTTGCCTACAAGTTTGCATCAGTATTTCTTTTTTGATGGCGAACGCATCGACCATATTTTTCGTCACGGACAAAAGAATAATATTGCAGAAGATACGAAAGAATTATTAGGCGTAAAAGTTTTAGAAAGAGCGATCGAACATCTCAAAAAAGCTAAAAAAAGTTTACAAGAAGAGTTAGAAGCGATCGGGGAATTAGAAGTAAAGAAATTGCTTAGAGAACAAACCCAACTCGAACGAGAAAGCGATCGCACCAAAAGTCGTCAACAAGCGATCGAAACGGAATTGACAGAACGAGAAAAATTGAAGCGAGAGATTGCCAATCGTATTTTAGAATTAAGTGGCGCTGACGAAATACAACAATTAAAAGAAAAATTAGAGGAACAGGAAATAACCACCAGAGAAAATTTAATTCGAGCAAAAACTAATTTAAAAAATCTAATTTCCGAGCGAGCTTATTTAGTATTTCTTCCCGAAATAGCAACTACATTTAATGATTTACTAGAAAATTTACGAAGCAACAATGAATTATCTAGCGGAATTAAAGCAAAATTTATTCAGCAATTATTAGCCAGTCAAAATTGTATTTGTGGAACAGAATTACATCCAGAAACCGAACCACATCAAAAAGTAGCAGCATGGCTCGATCGAACAGGAATTAACGATCTAGAAGAAACGATCGTTCGTTTGGAAGATAAAACAAGGACAATTGAAACTGAAAGTAAAAAGTTTTGGCGAAAAGTCGATCGCGAACAAGTAAATATCGATCGCGCGAGAACGGAATTGGCACAAATCGAAAACGAACTAGATAGTTTAAAAGTAAAATTACGAAATTATCCCGATGATAATATTCAGACTCTGCAAAAACGCATCGATGAAATAGAAGATAGCGTTAAAGATTTATTATTAGAACAAGGTGGAAACAAACAACAAATAGATCTACTAACTAAAGAGATAGAAGAAAAAGAAAAACAGATTAACAAACAAAAAATTAAAGAATCAAAACAAGCACTCGCACGAAAAAGAATTCAAGCTACCCAAGAAGCGATCGATCGCATAATAGAAGTTAGAAAAAGATTGGAAACACAATTTCGTGATTCTCTCGAACAACGAGTGCGAGAAATATTTAACGAAATTTCTTTTACTCCCTATCTACCTAAAATTAGTAGCGATTACGAATTAAGTTTGATTGAAAATCTTTCAGGTCAAAATGTACCTGTCGCCGCCTCTACAGGAGAAAATCAAATTCTCAGTCTCTCCTTTATTGGTGGAATAATCGATCGCGTTAGAGAATGGAGTCAAAAACATACTTTGATGGGACTTGATAGCAGTACATTTCCGATCGTGATGGATTCTCCTTTTGGCAGTTTGGATGAAATCTATAGAAGACAAGTAGCTAAATCGATTCCTCAGTTAGCCAATCAATTAGTTGTCTTAGTAACTAAAACTCAATGGCGCGGCGAAGTAGAAGAAGAAATGAATGACTATGTCGCTCAAGAATATGTATTAGTTTATCATTCTCCAAAAGCAGATGTAGAAGAAGATGCGATCGAATTAAAAGGAAAGAATTACCCATTAGTAAAAAAAAGTTGCGATCGTCTTGAATACACAGAAATTATTAAAGTTGATTAGCTGTTCATTGTTCATCGCATAACGGGCAATGGGCATCGGGCAAATAAAAGTCAAAAGTCACGCATTGTAAAGTCAAAAGTAACTGTATTTACTTTTGACAAATGAGCTTCAAACTGGTCACTGAGCAAGTCTGTGTGTTGACTTGAACCCTGTCCCCTATTCCCTATCCCCTACTCCCTATTCTCTATTTTTTACCAAACTAACCCAACTTTCAATCCCCTTTTTAGTAGGTTGTCCCGTTTGATTAAAAGTCCAAATATCTCGCTTATGTTGGCTACCATAACTAATATGAATCGGTCGATCGCTGCCATAAAAATAAAGAGAATCAAACGAAAGTTTTTGTTCTAAAATCCAATCGACTAGACGATCGCTAGGCAAATCTAATATAAAAAAATCGCTTGCAGCACCCAGGCGATCGCAATAATATTTACCATTAGATTTAACTTCGTGAGCCATATGTTGATCGATTGTTGGCTCGACACGACCATTTTTAAGATTAGTAATTGGATCTTTTTTATTCAAAAAAGTTTTAAGA
Organism: Xenococcaceae cyanobacterium; assembly: GCA_051657945.1. Classification (GTDB taxonomy): domain Bacteria; phylum Cyanobacteriota; class Cyanobacteriia; order Cyanobacteriales; family Xenococcaceae; genus CAZJTL01. Next base: position 15,098 of record JBOFLQ010000183.1, read on the forward strand.
TTGGCAGAGCAAAAACCATAAGTTAATTTAAATTTATCTCTCCCAAAAAAATCAATAACAGGATCGATTATATATTTAGTTAAATCTTGAATAGCATTAATACTATCTTTATTTTGAGGATAAGGAGCGATTTTATCTAAATATTTTTTATATGTATTAGTGCAAGTACAAAATTCTTCTAAGGTTAGATATTTACCAATTTTCATATAATTCTTACCAAACTAAATTAGATTAAACCAAACAAACTTAAAAATAATTAATAATTCGACTATCAATAATATTTTTTCAACCAAATGGGTATTCTCTTGAAAGAGCGAATACTTAGTTTAATGCTCGTGCGATCGAGCTGGTAAAGATCATGAACAAGCTACTTAAGAGATTAGTTTTAGCTGCTGTAATTACGATATGCCATACCAATATTGTAATAGCTGGTACTGAAGATGATATGAAAGAAGCACAAGAGCTTCTCAACCAGCAAAAACAGACTCAAAACAAAATCAAGAAGCTAAATAAGCTTGTAGGTGGAGAAAAATCTAATTCAGATAAAAATGGCAATCCAGCTAATTCTCCAATTGCCAATACAACGCCAGAGCAATTCAATCTACAGAAATTTATTTTATCTATACCTTTACCGATTTTAGTAGGTATTCCCGCATCACTAAGTTTAATTAGTTTATTAGTTTTATACAAATTCGGTATTTTACAAAATTATGTTAGTAAGCTTACTAAACAAGCAATTCCAGATAATATTAGATTTATACACAGCCGTTCTTTAGGAGAACTAAAGGAGCTAGGAAAAACACTAAATTCGATCGACCATGACAAATTTAGTAGTGAAGAATTTCGCCTTTTCCTAAAAATTAAAATGGCGCTAGAGAATGGTGACAATGAATATCAAAAAATACATAATAGCGTTAAACTTTTAGAAGCAGCACTAGCAGCACAAGCTAGTTATCTATCCCTCGAACAAACTGAATTGCGTTTTCGCAGTACCAAACAACAGGAATTTTATAATTTTGTTTTCAATCTTTTATTAGAAGAGAATTTAGATAAAACTAAATTTAGAGATAGTACCAAAAAGAAACTATCAGAAGTTCTTCCCTTACTTAATACTGAAGAAGGTCGCTCGGCACTTCACTCTTATTTAAAAGACTTAAATACACTATCAGAACACGAGTTTGGTTTAAAACTATTGGCTTTGTTTAAGCAATATAATTTGACCGATTTTTCCATTCTTAAAAGTGTAGCTGAAACTGTCAATCAATTAGAAAGAAAAAATCTTTTCGATCTAAAAAGTTTAAACGTTTTAGTCATGGTAAATTATGATGTCTTCGAAAAATTAGGGCCGATCCTCGGACTTTCAACCATGGAATGTACCCCTGAGACTTTTGCCAGAATGTTGCAATATCTCGGTTTAATGCAAAGACATGCAGTATCTTTTTCAAAATTCCAAGACTTGATGAAAATTCTTCAAAAATGGTTTAAACCTTATCACTCCGTAATCACTATTCGCGAAGAATACCCATTAAAAAAATATCACCAACCAGGAGAATTTACCGAAGAACTTCCAGGGGTAAATATTTACAAAAAATATCAGTCTTACGTAGAAAATAAAACATTTTTTAGTGTTTAATTTCTTGTAGAGACGCGATACATCGCGTCTACATTAAAGACGCGATATATCGCGTCTCTACATTAAACCCTGTGTTCCCTATTTCCTATTCCCCACTTTAGACTTTGGCAAAGAAACAACATCAGTTCGATCGCTATCTCTAGCTACACGAATTAATAATCCTGCCATTAATAAACTTGCCATTACCGAACTACCACCGTAGCTAAAAAAGGGCAAAGTTAAACCAGTAGTAGGCAATGCACCCGAAGCAACACCAATATTAAGCAGAGATTGTCCTACCATCACAACCATTACCCCCGTAGCAATCAAACGATGGGTTCTCTGACGGCATTTCATGGCAACAAGCAGCGCGAGCGTTCCATAGGTCAAAACCATCAGTAGCAAGGTCACACTGCCGATTAAACCGAATTCTTCAGCAAATACAGCGAAAATAAAATCGGTATATTGTTCTGGTAAATAAGACAGTTTTTGTTGCGACAGTCCGTATCCCGAACCAAACCAACCGCCAGAACCGATCGCAAGCAAACTTTGAATCAATTGAAAACCCTTATTGTCAGCATCATTCCAAGGATTGAGAAAGAAAATCAAGCGATCGCGCTGGTAGGCGTTAAACGATACACTCATAGTCGCCAAACCAACACCACCGATCGCTGCTAACAATAACTGCCACCAAGGCAATCCAGCCGCCAAAGCAATCAACCAGATAGTCATACCAAACAGCGATGTCGTACTTAAGTTTGGTTGTTTTAAAATTAACAACAATAACAAACCAAAAATTCCCAACCACGTCAAACGTATTTTTACGCTTAACTTTTCCCATTTGCCAAACAGACGAGCGCTTTGTAATACTAACAATGGTTTGATAAATTCCGATGGCTGTAATGCAAAAGGGCCGATCGGAATCCAACGAGTTGCGCCCCCTGCGGTATGACCTAAACCGATAACAGTGGCTAAAATCAGTCCAATAAAGACGAAAAAGAGTATTGAAGTATTATTTAAAATATTATCGATCGGTCTTCTAATTAAAACATTAAAACCGACCATCCCGATCGCGATAAACAGCAACTGCCGTTTGATATAATAAAGTCCGTCGCCGTAATCGGAAACACCTTCAGGATAAGAAGCCGAAAGCAAAACTGCCAAACCAACAAACAACCACAAAAAAGTCAACCATTGCAATAGTCTGGCTTCGATCGTCCAAGACTTTACTTGCGGGTCAAACATAGGCAATATGTATCGCAATCGCAAATATTGCAGCACTTAATCTTTACCTATAAGCAATTACCTCTTCATTGATAGCAAAAAGAGGTCGTTTTCGCGACCTCCAAAGACAAACTTTAAATTCTTCACTTGCTTAAAGCAATCCAGTGTTGGCTCCTTGTTTGCCAGTTGCCAATTGAACTTTAATAATTTTGCCACCCATTTTCATGATTCTTTGTTGTTCGCGAAACCAGTTGTCGTAGGGAACTAGTTTGGTAAAGTAAGTATTTTGTAATTCTCTCTGGGTACGAATGCGGGTTTGACTGGGTACGCAAGCTGTAATCTTAAACATTCTCATGAGGCGATTTCTCCTAATTATCGGTAAAAAAAAATTTTGTTTTATCTTTTATTTGCCTTTAAACGCGGCGAAGGTCGGGAGTCAAGAATCAATACTAGTTCGCCAAAACTCATTCTTTTTTAAGACTAAGCCTTTAAGGAGCTAGCACTCACTCTGGACTTCCCGAACCTCCACTGTCAAATATTTCTACAATCTTACTGGTTCGAAAGCTTAGCTTAAACCAGAGCAAATGTAGTCAAAATAAACGCCCATTTCTTTACCAGCATCAGCGCCAGTCAAGCTAGCGGTAACTTCTTTCATAGCTTGGATAGCTTGAACGGTAGAAGATACGGGAACGCCTAAAGAGTTGTAGGTTTCTTTCAAGCCGTTGAGTACGCGCTCGTCTAAGATGGAAGGATCGCCAGCTAACATTGCGTAGGTAGCATAGCGGAGGTAATAGTCGAGGTCGCGAATGCAAGCAGCATAACGACGGGTGGTGTACATGTTACCACCGGGACGAGTTACGTCGGAGTACAGCAAAGATTTAGCAACAGCTTCTTTAACGATGCTAGCTGCGTTAGCGCTGATTACGCTTGCCGCACGAACGCGTAACTGACCAGTTTGAAAATAGCTTTTGAGTTTGTCTATAGCAGCACCGTCGAGGTACTTGCCTTGAACGTCAGCAGAATTAATTACTGCGGTAATTGCGTCTTGCATATTCTTAATTTTCCTTATCTGTTTCGTTTCGTTTTTTTCAATTCGTTTCGCAAAGTAGGAACAATTTCAAATCCTACTGCATTGCGCCGATCACGTAATCGAAGTAAGAAGCAGCTTCAGAAGAATCTTCACCAGACATCATCGAAGTAGCAACTTCTTTCATTTCTCTGACGCTTTGAGAAACTGCACCAATGTCAGTTCCCAAGGATTTGTACATTTCGCGTACTCCTACCAAACCGATTTCTTCGATCGGGGTTACATCACCAGCCACTACTCCGTAGGTGATTAGACGGAGGTAGTAGTCCATGTCGCGCAAGCAGGTAGCGGTCATTTCTTCACCGTAAGAGTTACCGCCGGGAGAAACAATGTCAGGACGTTTTTGAAAGAGGCGATCGCCTGCTTGTTTAACGATGCGTTCGCGAGATTCGGTCAAGGTTTGAGCGATGCGTAAACGGCTTTCACCGCTGGTAACGAAAGCTTTGATTCTTTCTAATTCGCCTGGGCTGAGATAGCGAGCTTCAGCGTCAGCGTTCACGATCGATTTCGTGACAATACTCATTGGTGGATTCCTCCCAGAAAAAAATTAAACCAGATGGTACGTAACTTTACTTTTATCTGCCACACAGAACATAGCTAAACTTAGCTATTCAACTAGAAACTATTTCTAGAGTGTCTGCTTCCTGCTTTATCCTAGGTAATCAGTTCCTACTAGCAAACGGCTTTTATTTCTAAGGTTCAGGAAACCTTAGAGATTTTGCTTCGCTAACAGAAATTGCGTCCTTGTTCACAGGTATTAATTTGGATTAAGTTTTGTTTACCTTTATTACTTATTTTGTGTCGGGTTAAACAAAATATGCTATTCACCAACTACAAGAAAAGTAATTGTTACAGATACCTGACCCAATTATTTTGCGGCATTTAGTTCACCTGCGCTGTAAATTCTTAATAGATTGTAACATTCGTACTCAGAAAAGAAGCTTCAGGTTACTTTTGTCATGAGCGATCGAGCGATTTTGTCGATCGCTAGCTTGGCTAAAGCATTCAACTTGTAAAAGTTTACAGCAAATCTTTAAGAATGTTTTGGCTTTGTAACTTTATACAACAGCTCATAGTTCATTACTCATAGTTCATTGCTACGAACTATAAATTATTTGGTGCGTAGTTTGGAGAAACCCCCGAACTACACACTCACTATGAACTATAAACTACTTTAAACATTCAATTTGGCAGGTTCGAAGCTAGGAACGACAATTTCGTTATCCTGCTTGGTCAGCTTGTTATAAAGCCGTTCTGTGTTAGGGAAGTTAGCGGCTGGTAAGGTGGGGAAACGACGATAAGGAACAGTGTCTTCGCCAAATACTTGAACGTATTCCATCGAATTAACCATTGCCCCAATAAAGGCGCGAATGCCACCTGAAGCTAAAATCTGGTTGTATTTCTGGATTTCGCGCTGATTTAGGGGCGCTCGTCCCAAGAAATGTTTCGTTCCCAATTCAATTACCTTGGTGTTGGGGTAGGGGGCGTAGAACTCCTTAATATAAAGTTCCGAACAGCCCAAACCTTCAATAAACTCTTTAAGGTTGATTTCCTGGTTACCCAACTTGCTTTCTAGAGCGGTAAATTGAGCTTGGACTATGTATGGATTTAAATCGCGTTCGAAAATCTGACGATAAGCGGCAGCGATCGTATTCTTCAGCCCTACCTTATCCACAGTATTGGTGAGCTTAAATACCTTGGTTTGCTGGCGTTGAACGCTCACACCCTGATTGACGCGGAATTTAACCTCTGGTTCGGTGCGAATTCCTGCTGCCTGACCTAGTTCGATAAAGCGTGGGGTTGACTCTACGGTTACTTTAGCTCCAATACCTTCACCGATGCTACCAGGTCGAGTTTTACGCAATTGCAAACCACCAGGAGTCAAATAGCGCTCATAAGGAACGGTATCTTCGCCAAATGCTTGAGAATACTCTAAGCTATCGATCAGCGCATCGACGAGGGCATAAAAGCCTTTCTTCGAGCAAAGATCGAAGTATTGGTTCATCTCTTGACGACCGTAAGTAGGACGACCTAACAAACGACGGTGAATGTATTCGATCGCCTTAACTACATAAAGCGATGTCCAATACATGTTGCGGAAAGTATCCGATTTAGCAAGAGTGCGAACGAATTCTCTGACTGGAATTTCGCCGTTTTCTAGCTTGATTTCCGCCACAGAGAGACGCTGACCTTCATATAAATCGCGTCCGAATACTTGACGGTAACAAGCACGAATCAACGCTTGAGTAGAAGATTCTGCAAACTTAATGCTCGAACCATTGCTAGCACCTGGTAGTTCGTTATTCAAACGGAATACCTTAGCACCCAAACTACCAGGAAACTCACCGCGCGATTTAGGATTGCTATTTTGGTTGTTAATCGCTGGCCCGCGATGAATTAACAAACGCTTAGTATCTTTGTTAAATGGTGAAGGAGCAGCACTGGGGTTGCGTGTTTCTTTCGGGAAAATCGCGCCAAACTGAATTTCGAGAGGATCGTTACCAGAACCGTAAACGTGTTGGTCGGGTAAAGGACGATCGTACTTGGCAAAAGTGGTAACAAACTGCGGAACTTTGCGAAATGGTGCGCTGTAGTTAAACAGGTCTTGTTGCATTCCCCAGTTACGACATTCTTGGGCTTCTTGACCCAAACCACGAATGTAGGGAACGGTTTCTTCACCGAAGTAATCAGAGTATTCCTGAGAATCCACCAGCGCGTCTACTAGGGCAGAAAGTCCGCCATTAGAGACGATCGAGAAGTAGTTTTGTACTTCTTCTCTGGAACTGGGGCCACGACCGAGAATGTGACGGAATGCCAATTCTAAAGCGCGACTGTTGATGAATGGTTCAAAGAATTGCTTGCGATACAGAGGCGATTTACACGAACGACGCACAAACTCCTTCATGGAGATGTCGCCATTTTTTACCTTGGACTCTAAATCGGAAATCGATTGACTGTAGGCGCGAGTAATATCGCGTTCGAAAATTTGTCTGTATGCCGCTTTGACTATAGATTGCTTTTCTGATTCCGACAGTCCAGTCTTCATCACAAACTTTTGCCGTTTTCCTGCTGCATTGAAGTAGCTTTGAGGCAGTTGTAAACCTTGCTGGTCGCTAGAAGGGCGCTGGCGTACTTTGTCGGATGGAGTTGCCGCCCTGAATTCACTTACGAGAACGTCAAAGTATTGAATGACGATTTCTTTTGCTTCGGGGTCGCTGTTGAAATAGTCGATCGAAGCCGATCGCATTTCTTGCAAAGCAACAATCGTTGCATCGGTAGAGCAAGCGTTTTCAATAACTTCACGCAAACCGCGAGTATTTACCACCAAAATATTGGGGTCGCCAGCAACAATAGCATAAGTTGTATAACGCAAAAACCATGCTAGGTCGCGCAGCGATTTTTGCATGTTGCCTGGGCCGTATCTGGTAATGCTAATCGGGCGAAAACCTGGAGGAATTGGCCCTGTACTGCTAAAGAGCGAACGTAGACCACTAAATAACCCGCCTCTGCTACTACCGCCACTTCCTACATAGGTTAGCGCTTCTTGTGGAACATTAGTGTTGCCACTAGCAGTTGCTAATGCCATTTCTTCGACTTCTTTTGGCTTTTCTAAATAAGCCATTGGCGTACCACCGCTAAAAATACGGTTGGCAGCACGGGATACAATCAGATCGGCATTGTTAGTAATTGTCTGTGCTATTTCCAAGCGCTTAGCGCCTGAGTTGAAATATGCTGTTAGTTCGTTCAGTTCTGCTTTTGCCAAAAAACGGTCTTGTTGTTCGGCAGCAGAAATAGCGGAGACTGGTACTGTTTGATAAAGTTGGGGACGGGCTAGAGAACTGCCACCGCTTGCCTTTATAGTCATTGGATTTCAACTATCTCCAATCAAAAAATTATTTTTTTAAGCCGCAAGGCTTTTTGATTCTATATATTTCGGGTTTTATTTGGGTGCTAGTTGGCTCGATCGCCTTCATGCTGTGATTAACTTACAGCTATTAACCCCAGGTTCTAAATGTGGAACTCGGAAGTTTAACAATTTTTAATGACATTTCCTCTACTAGCACCGAATCGTCATTTTTATTCTTTTTAAAGCTCTTATTGAAGTAATAAGGCTGAAGAAATGACAACCACTACCATTCTTTCAGATCTTGGCTTTCTTAGGAGGATTATTAAGAAGTGTATAGTTTTTTGTGACAAATTAGGGATCGCTTTAAAAAAAGCATCGGGCATTGGGCAACGGGCATTGGGCATGGGGCAAAGTCAGAAGTCGTGACGTTCATTCGTCGTGAAGTAAAAAATTCATTACTCATTACTCATTACTCATTACTCATTACTCCCTATCCCCTATCCCCTATCCCCTATCCCCTAATCCCTAACCCCTAACCCCTACTTTTTCTTCCGACGAATTATGCAAATAATGAATTTGTGTCGGATAGGCAAATTTAATGCCGTGCTTGTCAAATTCATCTTTAATTCTTAGATTAATTTGTTGTTGGGCATCCATATATTGATTGTAGTCGTTGGTTTGGACAAAATAAACGATTTCATAATCAAGACTAAAATCTCCGTAATTGAGAAAATGAGCGCGATCGAAAACAAGACAAGGAATTTCTTCGATCGCATTTTTTACGATCGAAGGAATAAGTTCTAAATGTTCGAGATCGGTTTCATAAGCTACGCTCAAATTAAAAGCAACTCTTCTCGTTCTCATCCGTTTAAAATTACGAATGCGCGAACTAGTTAGATCTTTATTAGAAATAATTATTTCTTCACCGCCGATACTTTTAAGTCTGGTTGTTTTAATCCCTACGTATTCAACCGAACCCATATAATCTTCAAGAATAATAAAATCTCCCAATTCGAACGGGCGATCGAACAAAATCGAAAAATAGCTAAATAAATCTTGTAATACTCCTTGAGAAGCTAGGGCGATCGCGACACCACCAATACCGAGGCTAGCAACAACTGCTGAAATATCAAAGCCTAAATTATCTAGCAGAAAAATAATGCCAACTCCCCAAACTACGGTTCTGATTGCAGGAAGTAAAGCGTCAATACTACGGTCTAAATTAACATTATCATTTCGATGGGTAAGCCAATAAAGTCTAAAAACATATTCAGCTAAAGAAACAACAAAGCGAATTCCGAACCAAGTTGCAATAATGACAGCTAAAGCATTTAAAGTGTTATTTAAAATTGGATGTAAATTTAAGTTGCTAATTGATACATAAAAAGTTCCTAGGTAAAGTAACGGGATAAGATGTCTTTCAAATAATCCGATAATTTTATTGTCTAGTTGATTAACAGTTTTATCTGCCCATACTTTAAAACGACTTAAAACAATATTGCCTAAAATTTTAATAGCAACAAGTCCAAATGAGAGAGTGAGTAAAGCAATCAAATAATCACTAATTTCATTGCCAAAAAAATTAATTACTAAAAAGTTTTCTACCATATTTCTCATTTTCTCCGTTTAGTAATTACTTGGCGAGCGCTTTTAAATACAGCTCTTATTTTCAGTAAGCAACCAATAAAAAAACTTTGGTGCGTTTTCATTATTAGCATTTTTTAAAAGTAATTTTCTTGGTATTACTGCTTCAAACCTTACTAAAATCTTGTCGATCGCTTTAATGTAACAATTCATTACAATGTTAATTAATGCGACTTGTAATTTTGATGTCGATCGCTAAAGTTGAAAAATTGGTATTGACGTTTAAATTTGTTAGGCTAAATAATCTAGCTATCGATCTAATCAGCTTTGGTCATGAAGACTGTAAAACAAAAGAGCCGATCGGATCGCCAGATACGGTCTTATTCTTTATTACTGTATTTTCTTGCCTCTGTGCTAATTCATGGGTTAGTAATACTGGCGATCGCTTTGTTGGAGCGATCCCAACCTACGGCAAAACAAAAACAAGATATTACCCCCATTGATTTTGTTTTCGTTCCCCCAGAAAAAACACCAGTTAAACCACCACCAGAAACTAAACGTCGGGCAGTAAATAATTCTGTTGCACAAGGTAAAATAAAATCAAAACGACCTCCCATAATTGAAGAAGAAAATAACACGGGAAACGTTTCTAGCCCAAAAGTTACCCCCTCAAAAAAACAAGCACAGAAACCCCCTATTTCTGCACCAGTCAAAACGAATCCTCCAGTAGCGTCCAAACCAAGATCGATCGAACCGTCTCAACCTCCTACTCCACAAAATTCTGTTGCCGATCGAACTCCTCCCTTACCAAAACCCACTCTTCCAGTTGTACCCAAACCAAGATCGATCGAACCGCCTCAACTTCCTACTCCACAAAATTCTGTTGTCGATCGCACCGCTTCTAAACTCAAACCCAGTCCTTTAGGCGATCGAATTATATCTAAAAAAAACGATCTTCCCTCTCGAGCAAATCGTTTACCTTCTCAAACCAAACCATTACAATCTGCGCCCCAATCTCAAAATTTACCTAAAACGCCAACTCGTCCGACTCCTCCGACTTCATCTGTGGCAAGAAAAACGCCAACTAATTCTGGTGCGGCAAATTTACTTGGTGGAAATTATCAGCGATCGATTCAACAAGATTCTGGGAGTTCGTTTTTCACTTCTGAAACTGATGCTAGTAAAGAAGCCCCTTATGCCAAACTAGATGCTCGACAAGACGATCTCGCCCCATATTTTGCTGAGATTAGACGAAAAGTAAAACGAAATTGGCAACCAGTTTCTCCAAGTGAAGAGAGATATACCGTACTTGCTTTTGCGATCGAACGTAGCGGTAAAATTAGTCAATTAAAAGTAGTAGAAACTTCTGGAGACGAACAAGTCGATCGAGATGCCTTAGAAGCTATTCAGAAAGCTGCTCCTTTTTCTAATTTACCCCAAAGTTATCCGAGCGATCGCTTAGAAATTACATTTAGTTTTAATATTTACATTCGCCAAGGCTCTTTTTCTCCAAGTATAAATCCTTGGTAGCTACCGCTAGGGGCAATAAAAATAATTACCTTAGCGCAACAGTTTTTAAGACGAAGTCATAATGACTCCAATCTAGACTGCGTATTTCTAGATCGCATCTTTTTTTTGTGAACTTGTTTATCTATTCAAAGCGATTGGCTTCGCACTACCGTAGATAGATCGCACCCAAAATCATAACCATCACGTTAGCGCAATAGTTTTTCAGACGAAGTCATAATGACTCCAATCTAGAAGACATCTTTTTTTTGTGAACTTGTTTATTTACTTGAAAGCGATTGCTTCGCACTACCGTAGGTAGATCGCACCCAAAATCATAACCATCACGTTAGCGCAATAGTTTTTCAGACGAAGTCATAATGACTCCAATCTAGAAGACATCTTTTTTTTGTGAACTTGTTTATTTATTTGAAAGCGATTGCTTCGCACTACCGTAGATAGATCGCACCCGAAATCATAACCATCACGTTAGCGCAATAGTTTTTCAGACGAAGTCATAATGACTCTAATCTAGAAGACATCTTTTTTTTGTGAACTTGTTTATTTATTTGAAAGCGATGGCTTCGCACTACCGTAGATAGATCGCACCCGAAATCATAACCATCACGTTAGCGCAATAGTTTTTCAGACGAAGTCATAATAAGTCTAATTGCGATCGCGGCTAAATTATATGACAAGAATAGTTTTGAATACTTCTATGTGCCTCTGCGTCTTTGCGAGAAACAAAATAAATAAGTGAGAAACAAACTAAATAAATATCAGCCATCCTATATCTAAATATCCATAACTCAAAAGCTCATTTCCGATCGACCATAGATTGACCGAGGTATATTTGTTTGGAATTTGCAATCAGTTTAATCCAATTTAGAAATTCGAGACGATTGATTAAATTGGAGATTGTTACACCAAATTCATCAGCGATCGCATATAAATGTTTCCAGTTTGTTAAATCTCGTCCTTTGATTTTTTCTTCTAACAAACACAAAGGCATGAGTAAACAACTAGCAAAATATTGTGCTTGCCATTCTATTCCTTTTGATGATGCACTACTACGACATAAGAATGGTTTAATTTCTCTTTCTAAACCTCGATCGATTATGTCTTTAAATTCTTCGATCGCCTGATGATTTATATGTAAAATCCAGTGTCCTATTTCATGAGCAATAGTTGATTGTTCAAAACTTTCGTTCTCTTTAAGAGCTTCAATATTTTCGTTAATTAAAATAAGTTTGTGAGTAGGATAAATCATTGCTGCAATCTCGCCTTTACTATCGGTAGGAAGAGATCTCCACTCAACATTTAAATCTAAATAATCTGCGGCTGCTCCTGCTATACTCCTTGCTTTTAAATATTTTTTGCGATTATTTTTGACTCGATCGCGTAGTTCACTCGCTATGTTTTCTATTTCTTCTTTTTTAAGCCATTGAAATGGTTTGATTACATCCAAATTTATTTCTCCTCAATATCTTCAATTTCTTCTTCTTCTATTTTTGCCAAAATCTTTTTAGCAAAGTCTGGATTTTCTTGCATACGACGCAACAAGACAGGCATTTCTTGATATTGTTTTACTAAATCTTTAAAAACTTGAGCATCTTCTGGCTTAATTCTTCCAGCTAATTTGGTCAATTCTTCTTCATCTAAATGTAAATGATGAGCTAGCGATCGAATAACTTCTTTACTAGGGGGATATTCTGCATGGTTATTTTCTAGTTTGGATAGGTAGGTATAGTTAACCTGCACCAATTTAGCTAGTTCTCTTTGACTATATTCTTGTTGTTTGCGAGCATCACGAATAAGTTCGCCAAAAGTTTTATTCACCGTTTTTTTGCCCCTCTATAAATAAATCATAAATATATTGACTAAATTAGTCAACATAGAATAATGTTGAATTAACGCGTTGATTTTTTTAATCAACTTATTTTGTCAAGAGATATCGATCGCACTCACTTGGAGAATGAACCAAGTATATTTGCAGTTATAAACTATCCAATTTTTAAGCGAAAAAATGAATAAAAATAATCCTTATTTTGCTAGTTATAGTCTCTGGCAATCATTTTCACCTGCAATAGGAAAAGAACATTGGCATTGCGATCGCAAACGAGGTTATACCAAAGCACGTAAAGAACCTGAAATTAAAGAGCTTAGTAAATTAGATAATACAGCTCAAAAAATTGGAATTTTGGCACAAAGAGGAGTTTATGAATTTCATCAAAATCCTCAGCTTTTTTCTGCATCCAATGGAGTAGAAAAAATTTCATATATTTTACAACTCGATCGAGAATTACCAGAAATTAAAGATAGAGTTACTTCTATTTTAACAAATTACGATCGACAGCCTATTTTAATTACTAAAAACATCCTTCAGTTGAATAAAGGAAGTGAAAATGAAGGATTTCCAGAGCCAATTTATGTTCGACAAGGTAATTTTGTTTTTAAATTATTTTCAGCTTTGGACTGTATTTTGCTTGAAGCAGATGACACCATCCATATCTTAGATTTTAAGACAGGTAAAAGTGAGTTCGATCGAAGACAAGCTTATGTCTATTTACTTGCTGCCAAATATCTCTATCCAAATAAGAGTGCGATCGCATCATTTTATAATTTAGAAACTCAAATTTGGTCTGAATTTATTACTGCTACATCAACAGCGATCGAATCTGTGGAAATTGAAATAGCTTTAATCGCAAAAAGACATCAACATGAGTTACAGAAATATAGAAATAATCCAGAAGCATTCGATCGCATTTATCCATCCAATCCTAGTTCTAGTTGTCAGTATTGTCCCTTCAATTCTATTTGCGAAGATGCAATTGCATCTAAAAACGCGAGCGCATTAGAAGATAAAGAGTCAGAAAAAGTTTTATCGTCTTGTCTATCATCTGCTCGTTAATTTTTTCTAGATTTTAAATTAAGTAATAGCCGTGACTACACATTTAAGTGAAATTTTTCCCATCGATTATTCTCAATTAAACATAGCTTGCTTTCGTCTCAGTCCAGAGATCGATCGAGAAACTGGGAATCGGTTTAGTTGGTATTTTAGTAAACAATTTCCTGAAATAATTGTCGTTTACGAACAAAAATACTTTTGGATTTTAGCCAAACCAGACCGAACTATTTCTTCTCATGATGATTGGAAGAAAGCATTAGAAATAATTCAAGATAAATTAAAAGAAGACTTAGGCGATCGCTATTATTTTATTCAATGGGTAAAAGACTTTACGATCGATGCTTCGATCGTTGCTCAATTGGCAATACGTCTATTAAAAATAAATCGTCCTTTTTCTTCACCTATAGTTTTTTCGGAAAAACAAGTTGAAGTTAAAAGAGAATGTGAATTTTGGGCAGAAACTATCGAAATAGATGAAGAAATAAAAGCTGCGATCGCGTTAACTCTGACTAGTAAATTTTTCTACAGTGGAGATTTAGAGCAATTTTTTAGCAATCATCCCGATCGCAACAATCCCGAAAAAGTTTTAATTGGATTACAAGTAAAAGATCTAGAGAATAATAGTACGGCAACTATTGTCGGTATAGCAGGGACGATCGCAGAACATAGAGAAAGATTATTAAAACAAGCAGCAGGAGCAATTAGTAAAGAAAAACTGCACATAGCACCAGATGAGCAACCAGTTGTCACAATCCAGTTTGGAAAAAATAGCCAAAAATATGATTATGCTCTAGCTGCTTTAAAGCTTTTTATCACATCTAAAAATGCTAGATATTTTGAAATAGAATACGGAGATCTATTAAAGCAAGCAAAGATTTTATATCAAGAAAGACAAAAACTTTTAGTTTCATACAAACAAGAAGCAGAAAAGATTTTATCTACTTATAATTTGCCGCTAGCAAAAAAATGTATAAATAGTCAGGACTATCTAAATTCATATTGCCAACCACCCGTAAAACTAGAAGATACTCAATTGTTATTTGGCAAAGGAGTAATTAGTAAAAAAAGTTCGATACTGAGTGGATTGTCTAGAGGCGGTGTATATCGTCGTCATTGGGAGTTTAACGATCCATCTCGAAAAATTCGTTTAGCTGTTTTAAGATTTTGTGATGAAAAAGTTGGAAATTTTAGACAAGAATTACAACAATATTTAAAAAAATATGGATTTGAAAATAGTTTAGCTGAAGAACATAAAAAATCTCTAGCTTTAGAAGGATTATCAGAATCAGCAAAAAGAGCAAAAATTGAAAATTCGATCGATGAGATATTACAAATTCCTTGCGATCTTGTTTTAGTATTTTTACCTCAAAGCGATCGCAATAAAGATGATAGTGATGGAAACAGTTTATATTGTTGGGTTTCTTCTCGTTTATCCCGTCGTAAAATATCCAGTCAAATAATCTACGAAGATACTCTAAAAAATCCAGCTAATTATCGATATATTCTTAATAATGTAGTTCCTGGGATTTTAGCAAAACTTGGTAACATTCCTTTCGTATTAGCCGAACCATTAAAAATTGCCGACTATTTTATTGGTTTAGATGTTGCTAGAAAACCGAAAAAGAATTTGCCAGGAAGTATGAATTTTTGTGCTTGCGTTCGTTTGTATGGACAAAAAGGTGAATTTATTCGCTATCAATTAGCAGATAGTTTAACCGAAGGCGAAGAAATACCAGCAAGAATCTTGAAAGATTTTTTACCTCAAGCAGATTTAAAAAATAAAAAAGTATTAATTTATCGTGACGGTTCTTTTCGTGGAGATGAAATAAAACATTTACTAGATTGGGAGCAAGCAATTAATTCCCAATTTATTTTAGTAGAATGTTCTAAATCTAGAAATCCTCGTTTATACAATTTAGAAGAAAAATTATTAAAAGAACCAACTAGAGGATTGGCATTATATGTATCATCTCAAGAAGCAATTCTAGTAACTACTCAAGTATCTCCAAATGTAGGCGTTTCTCAACCTTTACGTTTAAAAATAAGAAAAGAAGGACTATTAGTACCAATTAAAGATGTAGTTGATGTCACTCTCAAATTGACATTATTACACCATGGTTCTTTAAAAGATCCTCGCTTACCAATTCCTTTATTTGGTTCCGATCGCATTGCCTATCGAAGATTGCAAGGTATTTATCCAGGAGAATTGGAAGGAGATAAACAATATTGGTTGTAATATAATTACTCTGCTGATTTCTGCATATAGTAACGTCTGTAACCTTTGTCGGGAGTTGATTCTAAACTAATCTCAACACAGGAAGATTTATCATTAAATTTTTTACTATATAGACAATGAAAAAAAGCTTCTGTATCCATCGCTAAAAACAACCATGAAACAAAAAACATCGCGATCGATATGGGAATTGCAACAATTAACACCAAGAATAGCAATGCTGTTTTCTTCATATTTAAATACGATACGTTGTAAGTAGATTTATTATTGTTATTCAAATAGTGATAAATAAAAACTTAAATCGTTGCTTTTTAAATCTAAATTTAAAAAAAGAAAACCCAGAAGAACAATAATGCTCATACTGCCAATCCAATTGCTAATAAGGGATAGGAAAATTGCTGCCAGATAATGACAAAGTAA
The DNA here is from genome assembly GCA_051657945.1 of Xenococcaceae cyanobacterium. Classification (GTDB taxonomy): domain Bacteria; phylum Cyanobacteriota; class Cyanobacteriia; order Cyanobacteriales; family Xenococcaceae; genus CAZJTL01. The sequence continues at coordinate 31,519 of JBOFLQ010000183.1, forward strand.
AAGTAAGAAAAATCCCTTGACTATTTCTAATAATTCGCGAAATGGATTATTTTCAGACATAGTTTTAATGAGTCATCGGATTATTTTCCATAGCTTGTCTTAATTCATATCCAGCGCTTCCTTCTCGGTAAAACAAGTTATAAGTATCGAAGGGAATTATGCGTCCATCGGGATGGGCAATGTGAATACAAGAACGTTTCACCGATCGCACGTCGAAATTGTAAGCATCCAGAAATTGCACGATCGTAATCCGAAAAATATTTTCGTAGGTAAAACTTTCTGGCACTTCGATCGTAGGCAAACAACAAAGTAGTTGCTTGAGTGAAGTTGTTGCTGAAATAGGAGAATGACTGGTGGAAAACAAATCGAAAATTTTCTGTTTGAATTCTGGATGCTGTTCGTAGACGATCGAGTTAGGTGCTATATCTACAAAAGTGGGAGGATCTAACAATCTGGTCAGAGGAATAATTTTATCTTCAAATTTAAGTGCATACGCCATTGCTAAAGAATCTGGATGACAGGGAACCGGCAAAAGATCTTCAGGCTGAAAGTGAGGACTTTGTTCGATAATGGCGCGCCTTACTTCGGTGAGAGTATAGCGATCGCGTTTCGGATCGAATCCTTCCAATCTCCCTGCTACTTGAATGGGTTGAAAATTTACTCCGCGTATACAACGCTGACTTAAAGCAAAATCGATAATCTTACCAATTTCGCAGTCATTCAAACCTTTTTTGAGAGTAACTACCAAAGTAGTAGAGATGTTAAACTCATTCAGATGAGCGATCGCCCCTTCTCGAATCGATCGTAAATCTGCACCTCGCAATTCTTGTAAAGCATCAGCTTCAAAACTATCAAATTGTAAATAAACCTCGATTCCTGGTTTGTATTGGCTGAGGCGATCGCAAAAAGATCGATCGCGAGCAATTTTTACACCATTGGTGTTAATCATCAAATGCTTAATCGGTCTTGCCTTAGCCAAATCCATTACCATAAAAAAATCTGGATGTAGAGTAGGTTCGCCACCACTAAGCTGCACGATTTGAGGTTCACCTTCGTTCTGTACGACAGCATCTAACATTCTCTCAATTTCATCAAGACTACGGTGACGACGAGGCTGATGCGATCGATTTAAGTCTTCTACACCAGAGTCAGCATAACAAATAGGACAAGTCAGATTACAGCGATCGGTTAATTCTATTAAAGTCAGACAGCTATGTTGTTCGTGATCTGGACATAATCCGCAGTCGAAAGGACAACCATGTTTAATAGGTGTATTAAATCGTAAAGGTATATCTCCTGGCTTAATGAATGCCTGAGTTTGACGGTAATATTCAATATCATCAGCGATTAACACCTCTTCTCTACCATGGCTAGGACAATGCTTCACCAGGTATACTCCCCCATCCTGAAAGATAATTTTTGCCTCCACTTTAGTCAAACATTTGGAACAAAGGCTATTAGTAAGGGCATAAAACAGATAAGGGCGAGTGGGCATAATATTACCGAGAAATAAAAAATTGTTGGGATAGCTGGCGCAGACAATAAAGAAAACCGATCGCACAAGCAAACTGGATGATACTTATACCTAAAAAAGGATGAAAATCAGGCTTGAGAAAGTCGATTAGAAAGCGAAAGCCTAAATAAGATGCCAGATAAAATTGAAATAGCATTCCCGAATAATAGGGAATGCGGCTACGCAGCCAAACTACTAGTGATAAAAAAATCAGAAAGACAACTTCATATAATTGAGTTGGATGACGAAGGATACCGTCCCCAAAATCTATTCCCCAAGGTAAAGTTGTCGCAATTCCATAGGTGCGATCGCTCAATCCTGTCAGAAAACAACCAATACGTCCGATTGCCGTCCCAAATATTAATGGATACACGAAAGCATCCCCAGTTGACTGGTTTAGTCCAATCCGAAGCTTAGTGAATTCAACTCCAATTAAACCACCTAAAAGCGCCCCTACTACTGTCTTTCCTTGCAAAATCAGCAGCAGCCACTGTTGAAAATTCTCCGAGATCAGATCGATGTGTTGTAGCAATACAAGCACTTTAGCACCTAATAAAGCCCCAATCAGACCACCTACAATAACGGAAGTTCTCTGAGAAAAGCGAATATTATCCGATTTTATGTTGCGTAATAGTAATCGAAAAGCAACTGCATACCCCAATGACTCGAATAACAGATGAGGATGAATTTTCCAAAAACCAAATCCTATGTAGACAGGAAACTGCATTTTAGCTTAACCAAGCAAGTTAAAAATGAGCCATATATTATCCTTTCAGATGGCTGCACCATTCTAGCTTTTAGAATCTTTGGCTAACGCTGTTTCTTAAGAATGTATTTGGTGTTTATTAATTTAAAGATATTGCAAGCTTCTAGAGATGAAGCGATCGATTGAAATGTTTTAGAAGCCGTCTACAGGCAATTTTTTTCCATAGATTTGGAAATTCAAGAACAAGGTTTATAGTATCAATATTAATACTGTAAAGCAAAACCTTACCAGGTTAAGCAGGTAATAGATGCGATCGAAAAGTTAGAGGAGATGAATGATGGTTAACCACGAACATTACAGCTACAGAGTAATTTGGTCAGTTGAAGACCAAGAATTTGTGGGTTTATGTGCGGAATTTCCCAGTCTTTCCTATCTTGATGAAAATCGTAGTGCAGCTTTAGAAGGTATTACCAACTTAGTAAAAGATGTCGCAATAGATTTACACTCTGAGGGCGAAAAAATTCCAGAACCTATCTCAGAGAAAATATATAGTAGAAAACTTCAAATTAGCATTACACCAGAACTTCATCGTATGTTAGCCCTCCGTGCAGCAGAAAAAAATGTTAGCTTAAATCGCTATATAAGTTATAAACTGGCAAATTAAATGTTAATTAATTATTCTTCGATCGAGTTTTTTTAACTATCTGCTTATTAACAAAAAACAACTTCCGTTAAGTAAAGCAGTGATGACTGCACCAATAATTACTCCTTTCATCATACCGATTTTACTTTTGCGTTTGAAATAGTCTATTAATGGCATCACGTATAGCAACTGCCATAAAAAAAATCCACCAGTGCTTAATATCCAGACTGGCAAAAGAGCATAAGCGTAGTTTCCCGAAATTGAAAGGATAATGTAATTAAATAAGCAAAAGATAATTATTACCAGAAGATGACAAAAAAAGAGTAATAAAAATCCTTTAACTATCTCTATTAGTTCGCGGAATTGATTGTTTTTAGACATAATTTTAATCTGTTATATAATACCAATTTGGTGTTGGCGATAGATATAAGGTAAGGGTTTGGCACTGCCAAACCCCTACAAAAACAATATGTCACGTTAGTTTTTTAATTGGTATAACTATTTTTCATTAGTTTGCTTAAATTTAGCTCCAACGTTACCTTCTAGATAAAACAAATGATTGGTATTGAAGGTAATTATACGTTTGTCACGATAAACAATGTGAATATAGAAACATTTTACCGATCGCATATCGAAGTTGTAAGCATTTAAAAATTGTTCGATCGCTATTACTCTTTTTGACTTATTTGTTCTTTTATTTCTTCAAATAACCAGGATTTTTCTGTGTTAGTTAATAAGTCACCAAATTCATACTTTTTAATTTTTCGATCGTTTGAATCTACATAATTGGAAATAGATAAGTAATTTTTAAGTTTTTTAATTTGAAATTGGTTGCTTTTGCCATCAAAGTCTACTAACTTAATTTTAAAAAAATTTCTAGTAACTAAAATTCGTTGTTTATTATAAATTTGCAAGCAAGTTGTAAACAACATATTTCTTGTAGAACTAATTCTTGGA
>JBOFLQ010000184.1:0-8762 GCA_051657945.1 Xenococcaceae cyanobacterium
CGATTCTTTGAGCATAGGACAGGTGGATTGGCAGGGCAAAGTTAATTTAATTCAAGCTGTTAAAGCTGCTGGTATTGAAAGGTATATATTTTTTTCGATTCTTAATGCTGAGAATTATCGAGAAGTTCCATTAATGGACATTAAATACTGTACCGAAAAATTTTTGGCAGAATCTGGATTAAAATATACGATTTTGCAACTTTGCGGTTTCATGCAAGGATTGATCGGTCAATATGCCATTCCCATTTTGGAAAATCAGGTAGTTTGGATGACAGGTGAAAATACACCGATCGCCTACATGAATACCCAAGACATTGCCCGATTTGCTGTTGCTGCCCTAAAAATTCCCGCTACCGAAAAACGTTCTTTTCCCTTGGTTGGTTCTCGTGCCTGGGGCGCTCAAGAAATTATTAATTTATGTCAACAATTATCGGGTCAAACTGCCAGAATTTCGCGAGTTCCTCTCGGATTACTCCAGTTTTTACGCAAATTCGCTCGCTTTTTCCAGTGGGGTCAAAACACCGCCGATCGCCTCGCTTTTGCCGAAGTTTTAACTAGCGGTAAGCCTTTGGATGCTTCGATGTCAGAAGTCTATGAAATTTTTGAAATCGACCCCAAAGAACTCGCAACAGTTGAATCATATATGCAAGAATACTTTGGTAGAATTCTTAAGAAACTAAAAGAAATAGGTTACGAAAAAACCAAAAACAAAAACAAAAAAAAGCAAAAAAATTCCTTTTTCAAGTAAGATTAAACAAAAATTTACAACAAATCGATCGTTCCATCAGCAGGATTCTTAGTCGTGCCTAAAGCTGGCATTATTTATAACGACATTAAACCCATAGCTTGTAAAGTCGCGTCAGAATTGCGAGAAAAACTTGTTGCTATCGGTTGGGAAGTTTGTATGGGTACGGGAATTGGCGGCATTCTCGTCGAATACCCAAACCCACAAAATTCACTCGGCAACGCTCGCATCGAACAATTAATTCCGCCCAATTTTGATAAAGAAGTGTCTTTTGCCGTTGTTTTGGGAGGCGACGGTACAGTTTTATCTGCTTTTCGCCAGCTAGCTCCCTGTGATATCCCTTTATTAACAGTAAACACTGGACATATGGGTTTTTTGACTGAAACCTATGTCAATAATTTACCCAATGCGATCGATAAAATCCTTCGGCAAGAGTATCATGTAGAAGAGCGATCGATGTTAACAGTACGAGTCTTCCGCGATGAAACTTTGCTGTGGGAAGGATTGTGCCTCAATGAAATGGTTTTGCATCGAGAACCACTGACGAGCATGTGTCATTTCGAAATTGAGATTGGCAGACACGCTCCTGTAGATATTGCCGCCGATGGCGTGATTATTTGTACGCCAACTGGTTCTACTGCTTATTCCCTTAGCGTGGGCGGCCCTGTAGTTACACCAGACGTACCAGTATTGCAAATAGCACCAATTTGTCCTCATTCTCTGGCATCTCGCGCCCTGGTTTTTTCCGATCGCGAACTAGTTACCATTTTTCCAGCGACACCCAATCGCATGGTTATGGTTGTTGATGGTAACGGCGGCTGTTACATTTCGCCAGAAGATCGAGTTTGCATAGAACGATCGCCTTATCCGGCTCGTTTTATTCGCTTGCAACCTCCAGAATTTTTCCGCATCCTTAGAGAAAAATTGGGTTGGGGACTCCCACACATTGCCAAACCAACTTCTGTGGAACTTCCCTAATTGGTAGATCGCATCCATAACAGCATGATCGACAATAACTCCGAATCAACTTCCTGTGTTCTCTTCCTCCAGACCGATGACACGTTCGCCGAACCAGCGACGCTCGCTCTGCGCGAAGCAGGATTCACAACGTTAATAGTCCAAGATCTCGATCGCGCCTTGCAACAAATAATGCAATTAAAACCTGCCATGGTGGCGATCGATAAAACTCGCGCAGCAGAGTCAGGTTTAAAATTTTGCCGTCAACTGAGAAATTTGGGTAGTCGTACTGTCATTTTAATGTTGGTAGATGAGGAAACAGTTAACGAGAGAGTAGCAATTTTGGAAGCAGGTGCGGATGATTATTTGCTTAAACCCTACAATAAAACTAATTTTTTGAATTTAGTCCATCTCTATCTGCAACCTACCACACACCCAAAAGAACAATTACGCTTCGGAGATTTAGTATTAGATCTGACCACAAGACAAGTGTTGCGTAAAGAAGGGGCGATCGAGTTAACTATGAAGGAATTCGAGCTACTTAAGTATTTAATGTCTAATCCCCATCGAGTCTTGACTAGAGAAGAAATTTTAGAACATGTCTGGAGCTACGATTATAAAGGTGAATCTAACGTAATTGAAGTTTATATTCGCTATTTGCGCTTAAAAATTGAAGGTGAGGGGCAAAAACGTTTGATTCAAACAGTTAGGGGTGTAGGATACGTTTTGAGAGAGTCTTAATGAAGATATTATCGAGCGTCTTGCTGTTTTTTTTTCTCAGTCCTGTGGCGATCGCCGATCGACCAGATACTTCTGTAAATGTTTTTGAAGCGGAAAATTTGGGTCAAGTACTGCCAGTTACAGCAACAGCAATTATGGGCGGTGAAACAATCGAGCTAGAAGTAGCACAAACGCCCCAGCAACAAGCTTTAGGTTTGATGTACCGAAAATCCTTGGCTGATAATCGGGGTATGTTATTTTCTTTTGAAGAAGCGAGGATCGCTCAATTTTGGATGAAGAATTGTCTGATTCCTTTAGATATGATTTTTTTAAAGGAAGGAAAAATTGTCGAGATCGTCGCCAACGCTCCTCCCTGTCAAAGCAACCCCTGCCCAGTTTACGGCCCTTTAATCCCTGTCGATGGAGTCATCGAACTTAGAGAGGGAAGAGCAGCGCAGTTAGGATTAAAAGTCAGGGATTCGGTTTTAATTCAACCAGTTAAGAAAGTAGGGAATAGGGGTTAGGGATTAGGGATTAAGGGATAGGGATTAGGGATTAGGGATTAGGGATTAGGGATTAGGGATTAGGGATTAGGGATTAGGGATTAAATAATAAGTAATAAGCAGCAAATAATATAATAATTTCTCCCCTAGCCCCTAGCCCCTAACCCCTAGCCCCTAGCCCCTAGCCCCTATCTCCTTTTTCCAAAGCCAAATGGTTGCTAATTTGGAAACCAATTGCTCAGCTCGATCGATTTTTTAGTATTATTACAGAGACAGTATTTATTCACCAAGGTTTTAATTCTTGGTAATATTAAGTTTTAATACAATTAGCGAGCATCATTACAAAAATATAATAGTAAATATTGTTGTTATTCCTTTAGATAGAGTTTTCTTCGATTTGTTAGAGCTATCTTTGACGCATAAGTTAAAACTTAATGACATAAATTTAAATAGCTCGCCATTTCGGTTCTAGTAATTAAATTTACTAACTAATTGAAAACTTGAGGGTTGTTATAAAGCAGCTTTTTGGTTGACTGTCATTTAATAAATATTTAATTATTTTTAGTTCGATCGCAAAGTAAAGCTTAGAACTTTCTAGGCTTAGAGCATTCGCTTGTAACTAATTAGTGCGATCGAAAACACTGGCAATTGTTAATACAGTATCGAAAATAATAAAAACGATCGCAAAGCCCAGCTATATTAATTAATCAAAAAAGTGCTTTAGCTTAATTCAAACAAATCGACCAACTACGAGGAGGTGAATTTTGACACCTACAATTTATACTAAATTAGTTGAATTTCTTAAAGAAGAACTATCTCTTTCAAGCGACTCGCTGGCTGTAGTAGAGCGTTCTTGCGAACAAAATCCAGGCCCGTTACCAATGGTTCTCTGGAAATACGGATTAGTTACCTTAGAAGAGTTAGACCGCATTTACGATTGGCTAGAAGCAAGACCGAGCGAGTTTCTGCATAAATCTTAAGTTGGTGATTGCGCGCAATCCAAGCAAAGGCATTGCCGATGGCCACAGACAAGACAAACACCAAAAGAGCCAAAATTTTCTTTTACTCAAATTCTGGAATGGGAAAAGTTCCTGGTTTAACGATAACTGTTTTGTCACTGCCATTGCGTTTTAGTTCCACCTGCAAACCTTGTCCGATTTCGCTGGCTTCTACTTTGTTTTGCACCTGGTTGGCAGTAGTAACTGGCTGAGCGCCGATTTTTTTAATTACATCGCCAACTTGAAACCCAGCTAAAGCTGCTGGAGAGCGAGGAATAACTCGAACTACCAAAACACCTTCAGTTTCGGTAACTTTTAAATTAAGATTGTCGCCGAGATCGAGTTCTTCTCTACCGCGATCGTTGAGAGTAATCATATGAATACCTAAATAGGGATGTTCGGCTTGACCTTTAGCAAACAACTGATTGGCAATGCGTTGGGCAGTTTCGATCGGAATAGCAAAACCCAATCCCTGAGCGTCAGCACGAATTGCCGTATTAATACCAATCACCTCACCAGTTGCATTTAAAAGCGGCCCGCCAGAATTACCAGGATTAATCGCTGCATCAGTCTGGATAAAACTAACTCTTTTGTCGGGTACGCCAACCTCGGTACTCGATCGCTCCAAAGCGCTGATAATGCCAACCGTTACCGTATTATCCAAACCCAAAGGATTGCCGATGGCGATCGCCCATTCTCCTGGATTTAATTTTTCTGTTTTACCAAAGCTAACGATCGGTAAATCTTTAGCGTCAATTTTAACTACGGCAATATCGGTAACGGCATCTATCCCTAAAACCCGACCTGAAAAAATTTGACCGTTTTTGAGCGTAACTTTGACCTTGTCCACGCCTTCGACAACATGAGCGTTAGTAATTAATTTACCATCGGGATCGATGACAAATCCAGAACCAGTACCTCGTTCGAGTTTATCTTGAGAATTTGGTGCATCTTTTTGACGATCGCCAAAGAATCGCCGAAAAAAGGGTTGCTTGAATTTCTCTGAGTTTGTGTTCTCGCTTACTTGACGATCGGCATCAATACGTACGACCGCTGGCCCTACTTTTTGTACTGCTTTGGCAATAAAGTTAGGACTTTCCAGGGAATAACCTGGTACACTTTGCAAAGAAGACAAGCTAGCTGGAATTACCGTCGATTTGTCCAGATTTCGCTGTCTGGCATCTAGATAGCGATTCCCGAAAATACCTAAACTACTGCCGAGCGTCAACACCATAAAATAGACACTCAACTGTTTTAAAGATAAGCTCATGTTTTTTAAGGCTAATGGTGAGGGTAATACCTAATACAAATTATTACAGACAAAATCCAAGAAAGCTTTTAAATTTACTCCCAATTTACTACTACCAAGTAAAATTGATTTCTATCTAAGTTTAATTATTTTTCTTTTAACTTAGTAAATATAATTTTATTTTCTTCAATATTTTTTTAATTTGGCTCGTTTTAAAAAGACAGCATGAATAGCGCGGATTCAAAATTTTTAATTCCTAATGGTAGAGAATTTGTTATTGTCGATCGCGATTTAATTATTTTAGAAAAATCTAAATACGCCGAGAAATTTGCAGAATTTTCGCAAGAAATTGCCATTGGTTGCGATATTCGTGCGGGATTTCCTGAATTAATTGGAATTGAAGATATTCTTGACGATATCTTGATGGGGAATCAAGTAAATTTTTCTTTGCAAGGCATTAATCGTTCTGTTGAAAATAGCCCTGGTTTATACCTCGATCTTTCCATAAATCGATTAAATGAGTGCTTGATTATTTGGTTGGAAGATAGTACCAAGCTCATGATTTTGGAACAATTTTTGATTCAAAGAGCTAATGATGCCGAAGTACTTTTAGGCGAACTGACCATTTCTAAGGACTATCTCAACAAAATCCTTCGTTTTATGGGAGATGCTTTGATTGTTACTTCAGAATCTGCCATCATCAAACAAATCAATCAAACAACCGAAGAATTATTCGGTTTTACTGAAGCAGAATTGTTGGGTAAATCTATTCTTGAGATCGTCGATAACATTCAATTTTTAATCGAACATATTTACGATCGACCTCTAGAGACAGAAACTTTTTTTGAAAATATCGAACTAAATTGTCAAACCAGACACGGTCGAGTCATTACGATCGAATTTTCCTGCGTCGCCGTCCGTACCGATATTAGAAGTATTTTTGATTACGTTTATATTGGTCGCGATATGACAAAACGCAAATTAGCTGAAGAAGAAAACCTGAAAGCTTTACAAAAAGCTAGAGAAGTCAATCACTTAAAATCGCGTTTTCTATCAATGGCCTCTCACGAATTTGGCGGCCGTCTAACTAGTATTCTTCTTTGTTTGAATCAATTAGGGAGCGGTAATCTTTCACTTTCAGAGAAAAATTTTTATCTGGATGCGGCAGAAGAAGCTACTCAAAGAATGAAAGAGTTAGTAGAGGATACGATCGATTTAGGTAAAGTAGATTCGGAAAACATTAGTTTTAAACCAAAAGAACTGGACTTATTGGTTTTTTGTAGAAAATTAATTCAAGAGCTAACTATTAACCGCGCTCATTGTATTAACTTCCAAATTACGAATGACTCTCGGCAAGTTATCTTAGATGCGAATTTACTGCACTATATTCTCAGCAATCTGCTTGGTAATGCTCTCAAATATTCTGCTGAAGATACAAGTGTCGATTTTAAAATAAATCGCGATCGCAGGCAAATTATTTTTATCATTCAAGATAGAGGTATTGGCATTCCCACTTCAGAACAGCAATTTTTGTTTGAATCTTTTTATCGAGCTGATAATGTTGGGGATGTTGGTGGTAGCGGATTAGGACTTTCGATCGTCAAAAAAGCGATCGATCTGCACGGCGGAGAAATTGCGATCGAAAGCGAATTAGGTGTCGGTACGACGGCGATCGTTAAGCTACCTGTTTGATTCGATCGAAGCGAATTCAAGCTTAAACAATTAGCGCTCTGTTTTTTCTTAAATTATTATTCACGAGCGGGGAATCTTTAAATTAAAGTTATATACTTTAACAAGTTTTAAGTTTGATTTGGCAAAAACTAACTGTTATTTTATAAAATAACTAAATTAGTAATACCAAAAATAATTTTTGTATAAAAAGAGCTAAATTATGTCAGAGTTAACCAAAGAAGTATCCAAAGCAGAAATTCGCCAAAGATTGGGAAACATCGTACAAATTCGCGATTTGATTTTGGGAGACAAAATAGAAGAATACGAACTTCGTTTTGCACAGATGGACAAATCTCTATCAGATTTGACTACAAAATTAAATGCTTTTCAACTGGAAACCGAAAATCGTTTTCTCCAAGTTCAGAAAACTTTTAAAGAAGAAATTGATTTGGCTAGCAATTCTTTAGAAAAAAAACTTCAGTATTTAAGTGTGACTAGTCAAGAAAATACCAATAAAATTCAACAAGAATTGTTACTGACCTCGAAAAAGAGTTCGCAACAGCTAGGATTTTTACAAGATAGCGTCACCAGACAAATAACTTTTGTTAACGACGAGATATCTCAAACTAGAGAAATGTTCTTGGCAGATGTTCAGAATTTCAAAAAGTCGATCTTGGAAAGATTGGAAGAAAAAACAGCCGAACTTCAAGACGGAAAAATAGGAAAAAGCGATTTAGCTGAAATACTTTTTGAAATTTGCCTCAAAGTTAATGGTAGCGATTTTGCTCCCGAACCTAAAGATGTCACTAATATTCATCTTAATGGCAACACAGTCTCAAACGAGAAAGAAGAACAACAAAATTAGCTAAAGTTAATTAGCTAACAATAAACAATAGTCAATTTTAATATTTTTATAAATTAATAGAAATGAATCAAAGGTTTATGGCATTATTAATTAATGTTAATATCTTTGTTTGAAAAAATTGAAAATTGAATGACTTAAACCCAAAAAAATCTGAGAATTCCACCTCTGATGCAACAGTTGCATTAGATAGCTTAGTCGAGTTACTACTCGACTTAGCACCATCAAATTTGGATACTGAGATAGCACCTCAAGCTAATCAGAGCGAGCCAAAAGATCGCACTCAAAAAATCGATCGCACGGGAACAAGATTAACTACAAAAAAATACTTAAAAAACGAAACAGACAGTAAAAACTTACAACCCGAACCAACAAAATTAGAGCGCTCTCCCTACGGGAGTGCGAAGCCATCGAACAAACAAATAAATACTAATAAAGAAAACTTAGAAGCTTTTTCCAAAAATAGCGCGATTGCTCCTGCCAAAATTGCCGATACAGAGCGAAACTCGAAAATTTCCGACCTAGAGCCAATAAATAGGTTAATTAAAAATTTAGAGCAGAAATTACAGCAAAACAAAAGCGAACTCGACGCTTTAGTCGAAACTACCGACACCTTAATACCTTTATTAGTCGAGCTACTTAAAAGCAAAACGGCTGTGTCTGAAGGTATCGTAGTTAAAGCAGTAATGCCAATAATCGATCGCATCATCCAACAGAGAGCTTCTCAAGATCGAGGAAAAATGGCGGCAGCTTTAGCAGACATTATTCCCGCCGCTATTGCCAGACAAATCGAACGTTCTCCACAAGAATTCGCACGCGCGATCGCCCCAGAAGTTGCAGCAGCTATTACCGAACAAATCAAACTCGACGAAAACGCTATCTCTACTACTTTAGGGCCAGAAATGGGTAAAGCGATTAAAGCGCAAATTGAAGTCGAGCGAGATGCCATGGTTGATGCGCTTTACCCAGTGATTGGCAGCACGATGGGCAAATACATAGGAGAAGCGATCAAAGAAATTAATGCCAAAGTCGAAAATGCTTTTTCTCCACAAGGATT
>JBOFLQ010000185.1:0-15981 GCA_051657945.1 Xenococcaceae cyanobacterium
CCCTAACCCCTAATCCCTTTTAATTAGCTTTTAGTAGCAAATACGGCTTCGCGTTGGGTAATTTGGTTTTCTAGCTCGATTTGAACTGGTTTTACGTCCCAAATTTCCTCGCAATATTCGCGAATAGTTCGATCGCTGGAAAATTTACCCATACGAATCGAGTTGAGAATGGACATAGTCGTCCAAGCTTCGCGATCGCGATACACCTGACTGACATGGTCTTGACAGTCGATGTAAGATTGATAATCTGCCAAGAGAACGTATTGGTCGTTATAGAGCAGAGAATCGACGATCGGTTTGAACAACTCAGTATCGCCGTGGCTAAAATAACCGCTAGCAATGCGATCGATTGTTTTCTTGAGGTCTTTGTTGCCGTGGTAATATTTGAGCGGGTTGTAACCTCTGGCTTTGAGTTCGTAAACTTTGTCGGCGGTTAAACCAAACAAAAAGAAATTTTCCGCTCCTGCTTCTTCGCGAATCTCAATGTTGGCACCGTCAAGAGTGCCGATCGTCAGCGCACCGTTCATAGCAAATTTCATATTGCCAGTTCCCGATGCTTCTTTTCCTGCGGTGGAAACTTGTTCGGATAAGTCGGCGGCGGGATAGATACGCTGACCGAGAGAAACGCTGAAGTTAGGCAAGAACGCAACTTTAAGACGACCGCGCACTTCGGGATCTTTATTGACTACTTCGGCAACTGAATTGATCAGTTTAATCACTAACTTCGCCATAAAATAACCAGGCGCAGCTTTTCCACCAAAGATAAACGTGCGCGGCTGAATATCGACCTGGGGATTCTCTTTAATGCGATTGTAGAGGGTGATAATGTACAGTACGGCTAGATGCTGACGCTTGTATTCGTGAATGCGTTTGACTTGAACGTCAAAAATTGAGTTGACATTGACTTCAATGCCTTTTTGCTTTTGAATATAAGCGGCAAGATTGCGCTTATTTTCTTGTTTGATTTCATGCCAGCGATCGCGAAAATCGACATCCTTGACATAGGGTTCTAGTTTGTTGAGCAAACTGAGGTCTTTTAGCCAGCCATTGCCGATTTTTTCAGTAATTAAATCGGCTAGCTTGGGATTGCTCAATAACATCCAACGACGTGGCGTAACTCCGTTGGTTTTGTTGTAGATTTTTTCTGGCCACAAGTAAGCAAAATCTTTAAGCGTATCTTGTTTGAGTAACTCAGTATGCAACGCTGCTACACCGTTGATCGAATGACTTCCCACACAAGCTAAATAAGCCATGCGAATTTGCTTTTGTTCTCCTTCTTCGACGATCGAAAGTCTGCCGAGTAATTCATTGTCGCCTGGAAACCAAGTCTTCACGTCTTCGAGGAAGAAGTGATTGATATCGTAAATAATTTCTAAGTGTCGGGGTAAGAGTTTGCCCAATAAATTAACCGACCAACGTTCTAGGGCTTCTGGCATTAAGGTATGGTTGGTGTAAGCAAAAGTTTTTTGAGTGATACCCCAAGCTTGATGCCAATCCATACCGTGTTCGTCCACCAACAAACGCATTAACTCTGGAATGGCGATCGCTGGGTGAGTATCGTTTAATTGAATGGCAGCTTTTTCGTGAAAATTGTCGAGATTTTTATGGTTTTTTAAATGCAAGCGAACTAAATCTTGCAGCGATGCCGAAACGAAGAAATACTGTTGCGCCAAACGCAATTCTCGTCCTTGAGGGGTATTATCGTTGGGATAGAGAACTTTAGAAATCGTCTCTGAGTTAATCTTTTCAGCCACGGCGCGATCGTAGTTGCCCGCATTAAACGCATCAAAATTAAACTCTTCGCTGGCTTCTGCTTTCCACAAACGCAATGGATTAACCGTATTAGTTTTGTAACCAGGTACGGGAGTATCGTGAGGAATGGCAATGACAGTTCGTTCGGGAACCCAAGTCGATCGATATTTCCCTTTATTATCGTGATAACGTTCTGTGTATCCACCTAATTTAATTTCGACTGTTTCGTCGGGGCGGGCAATTTCCCAAGGATTGCCAAAACGCAACCAGTTATCGGGAATTTCGGCTTGCCAACCATCTCGGAGAGTTTGATGGAAAATGCCAAACTCGTAGCGAATGCCGTAGCCGATCGCGGGAATCTCTAAAGATGCTAGTGAATCGAGAAAGCAAGCTGCCAATCTGCCCAAACCGCCATTACCCAAACCGGGATCTGGTTCTTGTTCGATTAATTCTGCGAGGTTAATATCTAATTTCTGAAGTGCTTCTTTAACTTCTCGATAGATACCCAGGTTAATTAAATTATTGCCCAAGTAACGACCCATCAAAAATTCGGCCGACAAATAACAGACTACCTTAGTATTGTTTTTTTCGTAGGTATTCTTCGTTTTAATAAACCGATGTAGCAGTCTGTCTCGGATCGTGTATGCCAAAGCCATGTAATAATCATGCAGAGTTGCCGTGCTTTTATCTTTGCCCTGGAGGTAGAAGAGATTATCTAGAAAAGCGCGTTCGAGCGTTTCTACACTCATGCCAGTGCGATCGTCTTGTGTGACAGTAGGACAATCTAAAGGCTGTTTATTATCTACCTTGCCATCTTCTCGCTCAAACAAATCTTTGTTCATAACTGCTAGCTGTTGGTTAATATTTTCTGCAAAAAAGGTAGTGCAGGCAAGATGCCTGCAATCCATTCTTTTCTTAGTAGGTGCTTACCGTTCAATATAACTTTATAACTTTGGCCCCAGTCCGATCGCTCCAGCATATAATGCGCGATCGCCTAATTCGTCTTCAATCCGTAGTAATCGGTTGTATTTAGCAACTCGTTCGCTACGACACAAAGAACCAGTTTTTATTTGACCTGCATTTGTCGCTACTGAAAGATCGGCGATCGTCGTATCTTCGGTTTCGCCAGAACGATGGGAAATCACCGATCGAAAACCGCAACGAGTTGCCAAGTTAATTGTCTCTAAAGTTTTAGTCAAAGAACCAATTTGATTGAGTTTAATCAAAATAGCATTGCCAACTCCTAAATCTATTCCTTTTTGCAAGCGTTCGGGATTGGTGACAAACAAGTCGTCGCCGACTAACTGAATGCGCGATCCCAATCTTTCTGTCAGGAGTTTCCAACTACTCCAATCTTCTTCGTGCAAACCATCTTCGATCGAAACTATCGGATACTGTCCGACTAATTTTTCTAAATAGTCGATAAATTGCTCTGGTGAGTTTGCCGAACCGTCGTAAACGTACTGACCGTCTTTGTAGAATTCGCTGGCGGCTACATCCATTGCTAGAGCAATTTGAGAACCTGGTTGATATCCAGCTCGTTCGATCGCTTCAATTAATAATTCTAATGCAGCCTGGTTCGATTCGAGATTGGGTGCATATCCTCCTTCGTCGCCGACACCAGAAAGTAAATTTTTTTCCTTCAATACTTTACTCAAGGAGGCAAACACTTCTGCACCCCAGCGCAATCCTTCATTAAAAGAATTTGCACCAACGGGCATAACCATAAATTCTTGAAAATCGACGTTATTATCGGCATGTGCGCCACCGTTGATCAGATTCATCATCGGTACGGGCAATACGTTAGCCAATGGCCCACCTAAATAACGATACAAGGGAATCGATAATTCGTCAGCCGCCGCTTTTGCCACTGCCAAAGAAACCGCCAACACTGCATTAGCACCCAAATTACGCAAATTGGGAGAACCATCGCGATCGATCATTTTGTAATCGATTGTCACTTGGTCGAAAGCGTCGAGATCCAAAAGTTCTGGTGCAATCTTTTCTTTAATATTTCGTACCGCTTTAAGTACACCTTTTCCGCCGTAGCGATGGGCATCTTCATCTCGCAATTCGTGGGCTTCAAAAGTTCCCGTCGATGCACCGCTAGGCACTTGTGCGATTCCGTAAGCACCGCCCTCCAAGCGCACTTCTGCTTCTACGGTAGGACGACCGCGAGAATCTAAAATTTCTCTGGCATCGATCGCCTCAATTACTGTAAGTTCTTTATTTAACATATACTTCCCTCTATCCAATATCTATTCTTAAGGATTATTTAGCAACCGCATGCACAACAAGAAACAATACCATTTAAAAGGGAATAGGGGACAGGGGATAGGGGCTAGGGGATAGGGGCTAGGGAGTAAAAGTTAGACCTTCTATTTATTAATTTACCTTTTCTTTTTTGGCTTTCAGCACCTTAATTTAGTCAGCACTAAGTTTTCTAATCCCTAATCCCTAATCCCTAGTCCCTAATCCCTAATCCCTAATCCCTAATCCCTACCTAACTCCTGTCATCATAGAAGCTTCTTTGTTTGCCATCGCCAGAATTAGATCGATCGTACGGTTAGAATAACCCCATTCATTGTCATACCAAGAAACTACTTTGAAAAAGTTGGAATTTAATTCAATCCCCGCTTTGGCATCGAAGATACTCGAACGGGGATCGCCTGTTAAATCGCTTGAAACAATGTCTTCATCGGTATAGCCCAAAATCCCTTTTAATTCTCCTTCAGCGGCTTTTTTCATCGCCGTACAAATGTCTTGATAGCTAGTCGCTTTTTCGGTGCGGAAGGTGAGATCGACAACCGAGACATCGGGGGTGGGAACGCGAAACGCCATTCCTGTTAACTTTCCTTTTAGTTCTGGCAACACTAGCGTAACTGCTTTGGCTGCACCTGTAGAAGCAGGTATAATATTTTGTGCCGCTCCTCGACCGCCGCGCCAATCTTTTTTACTCGGCCCGTCTACTGTCGGCTGAGTTGCCGTCAGCGCGTGGACTGTGGTCATCAATCCTTCAATCAATCCAAAATTGTCATTAATGACTTTGGCGATCGGTGCGAGACAGTTAGTCGTACAACTTGCGTTAGAGACAACTGTATCTTTGCTGGGATCGTAGGTTTGATGATTGACTCCCACCAATAAGGTGCGTACTCTTTCGGGATCTTTTGTCGGTGCAGAAATTACGACTCGTTTTGCACCCGCTTTTAAATGTTTACTCGCTCCTTCGTAGTCGGTAAACAAACCGGTAGATTCGACTACATATTCAGCACCATAGCGATCCCAAGGCAGTTCTTCGGGATTTCTGATACTAAAACAGGGAATAAACTTGCCGTTAACTTCGATGCCATCTTCTTTGGCGGTTACTTCTCCCGCAAAACGACCGTGAGTCGAATCGTATTTCAACAAATAGGCGAGATTATCTGGCGGTACTAAGTCGTTGATCCCGACAAATTCAAGATTGGGATTGTTAATACCAGCACGAAACACTAATCTACCAATTCGACCAAAACCATTAATTCCAACTTTCATGACTGTCATAGCGAAACTCCTTTACCAGTTCGATAAGTTTGCATGCGATCGTGTACGATCGCTCAATTAAAATATTCCGATCCTAAATTTTGAAGTGTATTGACGCTCGATCGCTCATACTTTCAATCGATACGCTGTTCGATCGCTTCCTAAACTGGGCCAATAGACTCGATCGCATTTTTACGCAAGTCACAACTGCCGTTTCTAACAATAGCCGTTTATCCCATTTAAAATATTACGTCCTCTCGATCGAGATACGAAGGATTTTTTCTTAATTAATTATGCAAATATTGAATTCTGCAAAATTAGTTACGTTAGACACAATTAATTTCAGATTTCCACTAAATTTTAGTCGATTATCTTAATATTTTTTTGGCAATCGTTAACAGGTTTTAATATTGTCTTAAGTCGATCGAGTTAATAACTGTAGTGGGTAAAAAACTTATAATTATTACAGAGATTAAATCGGCATTGCCAGAACAAATGTTTTTGACGAACAAATAAGCGATTGCGAACTTGTCGTTTATTTGGCGAGATTTTGGACAATATCTTGCTATTTTGAAATAATAGTCAGATTGAAAACGTTAAAAAATTTATAAAAATTTAAACATTGTTTTGTACAACTTACTGCGCGGGTGTCCCCATGCTCAGCAACGCGGCATGGTTCGGGTGTGCTAAGGCAATGGAGCGAAGCGGAATTGCCAATCAGGATTTAGGCTTCCAACTGCGGATAAGTTGCCGAATTACGTCGTTAATGGATTGCTCAGTCGCTTCTGCATACTCTGCAACTCTTGCATATTCTTCATCCGAAAGCCTAAGTGAAAATCGTTTCATGATGTCATTTTGGCGCTATAATACTTTCATGATGCTAACACGACGCACTACTTTTAGGTTGTACCCATCCAAGCCTCAATCCGCCAAGCTTTTTGAGGCGAGAAGACTACACGCCTATTTGTATAATGCCTGTATTGAACATCGTCGTACCAGCTATCGCGCATTTGGTAAGTCGGTTAGCTATTTCGACCAACAGGCGGCGATTGTGCCTTTCAAAGACTATTGGTCGGAATATAAAAATCTGAATCATGGGTCTTTGCAAGCTACTGTGAAGCGCGTGGATTTTGCATTTGGGCGTTTCTTTAAAGGTTTAGGAGGCTATCCAAAATTCCAGTCAATCCGAAAATATTCGGGCTGGACTTACCCCGATGCTCGTCAAGGTTTCAAGGTTCACAGTACTGGAGATAACGGCTACTTAGAACTGAGAGACTTGGGTTGTAAAATCCAGATGCGGGGCAAAGCGCGTACTTGGGGAACGCCTAGCACTTGTACTATCGTGCATCGTCATAGTAAATGGTATGCATCCATTACTGTGAAATGCGAGCCAGTTCGAGAGACTAGTACGGGTGCTGTCGGTATTGATTTTGGGACTTTAACTGCCGTTGCCATAAGCGATGGTACTCTCGTATTTAACCCAAGATTTTTGGCGAATACGAGTGCCAAAATCAAATTGGTGTCCAAACAGAAGCGCCGTAAGCAATCGCCCAACTTCAATTCGAAAATTAAAGGTGCGGAATGCTTTGGAGAACATCTCAAAATCGGAGGTCGCCTCCGATTTGAGGGCGGGTCGAAACGATGGAAGAAAGCGACCAAGAAGATTTCTCTTCTTCAACGTAAAGTTGCGAATCAACGCCAAGATTGGTCGCACAAAGTAGCAGCACAGATCGTCCGCAGTAATAGCCTGGTTGCTACCGAAAAGTTGAACATCAAAGGGATGACCCGTAAAGCCAAGAAAGGTAGTAAAAGGAAACACCAAAAAACTGGACTCAATCGCTCTATCCTAGACACGGCATGGGGAATGTTGCGTAGTGCAATTGAGTATAAGTTGGTTGAGTGCGACGGTGTTTTTGTGGAAGTGCCAACCCAAAAGGTAAAACCTTCCCAAACTTGCCCTAATTGCGGTTATCAAGCGAAGAAAACCTTAGACCAAAGAGTACATAATTGTGCAGAATGCGGCTACACTGACGACAGAGATGTGGCTGCGGCTAAGGTGATGCTGTCGTGGGCGATTGGAACGATCGTCCTCAATCGTGGAGAGGAAAGCTCTACTCCATCGGCTAAAGAGCGAAAGCACTGCGGATCGATGCAGCAACTTGCCTCGGTGAAGCGACAGAAACCGCGACTTTAGGCGTAAAGCAAGCATTAATGATGTAACCTCAGAAATGCTTTCCTTGCGTAGCCGAGTCGGGTGTAGTTCATTTAAACCTGTTCGAGCGAGTTCGCACTTCGGCGATCGGCACGAGGCGCATCTAAAACATCTAAAAAAAACTATTTAAATATTTGCATGAATATACGCACTTATTCGACTACTCCTTTTACCGATCAAAAGCCTGGAACTTCAGGACTGCGGAAATCAGTTAAAGTATTTCAAACGCCTCACTACCTGGAAAATTTCGTCCAGTCGATCTTCGATAGTCTCGAAAATTGCGAAGGTCAAACTATAGTTGTTGGCGGCGACGGTCGTTACTACAACCGACAAGCAATTCAAACGATCTTGAAAATGGCTGCGGCTAATGGAATAGGACGAATTTTAGTAGGTCGTGCTGGCATTCTGTCAACTCCTGCTGCTTCCTGCGTTATCCGCGAAGAAAAAGCTTTTGGCGGTATTGTTCTTTCAGCCAGTCACAATCCAGGCGGGCCAGAAGGAGACTTTGGCATTAAATATAATATAACCAACGGCGGCCCCGCTCCCGAAAAAGTAACCGAAGCAATTTACGCCCGTTCCCAAACTATCGACAGTTACAAAATCCTAGAAGCTGCTGACATTAATTTAGACAGAGAAGGTTCGTTTAAATTGGGGACAATGTCGGTAGAAGTTATCGATTCGGTGACTAGCTATTCAAAATTGATGGAATCTTTGTTTGATTTCGATCGCATTAGAACTTTGTTTGCTTCTGGTAATTTTCGTATGTGTATGGATTCCATGCACGCAGTCACAGGCCCTTACGCTCATGCTATCTTTGAGAAAAGTTTGGGCGCATCAGCAGGAACGGTAATTAACGGTACTCCTCTAGAAGATTTTGGCAAAGGTCATCCCGATCCCAATTTAGTTTACGCTCATGAATTAGTAGATATTCTTTTTGGCGACAATGCACCAGACTTTGGTGCTGCCTCCGATGGCGACGGCGATCGCAACATGATTTTGGGAAACAATTTTTTTGTCACTCCCAGCGATAGTTTAGCCATTTTAACCGCTAATGCTCATCTCGTTCCTGGTTACAGTAAAGGTATCGCTGGTGTAGCCCGTTCTATGCCCACCAGTGCCGCAGCAGACAAAGTTGCTGCCAAATTGGGAATCGATTGCTATGAAACGCCTACAGGTTGGAAATTCTTTGGTAATCTTCTCGATGCTGGTAAAGCTACTCTGTGCGGCGAGGAAAGTTTCGGTACTGGTTCTAACCACGTCCGCGAAAAAGATGGACTTTGGGCGGTACTATTTTGGCTTAATATTTTAGCAGTGACAGGCAAATCGGTAGAACAAATCGTCCGCGAACACTGGCAAACATACGGACGTAATTTTTATTCTCGCCACGACTACGAAGAAGTAAATGCCGATCGCGCCAAAGAATTAATGGAACGTTTGCGCGCTTCGCTAACAGGTATGCAAGGCAAGAAATTAGGTAGCTATGAAGTTAAATATGCTGACGATTTTAGCTATACAGATCCTGTCGATGGTAGCGTCAGTCAAAAACAAGGTATACGCATTGGTTTTACCGATGGTTCTCGTCTAATTTACAGATTATCTGGTACGGGTACTAAAGGGGCTACTTTGAGAGTCTATTTCGAAAGTTACGAACCAGATTCTAATCAGCACGATGTCGATCCTCAAGTAGCTTTAGCAAAATTAATTTCTCTAGCTGAAGAAATCGCACAAATTCGCAAATTTACTGACAGAAATGCACCTACTGTCATTACCTAATGTTATTATGTATTTGGTAACACCCATCGGTCGCTCGGGCGGAGCAGGCGTGAAACTGGTATTGTAAAAAATATCTTCCGATGTAAAACTTCAAAGTACATGTAGCGACCTTTTCTTAGAGTTGGAAGCGCGTCACACTTTTTTGATATCACAAAAAGTAGGGACAACGCCTTTATGGTAGTCCCTACTAAGAATTTTAAAAAATTGAATATTTATTGCGATCGCCTGAAGATCGAGTTTCAAATTTAGCTGTGCCGCGAGAAGCCCCGCGCTCTGTGCGACAGCACGAGCCTATACGATGAATCGCGGGCTGGGTATTGTGTTTCAAACCATAAAGCCGTAAAGTAAGAACATACGGGTTCGCCCGCCTTAAAAAAATAGCGCCGTAACTTTGCGGTCATGACGGGTAAGTCTCCCTGAACAGTTGCCAAACTGTCAAACCAACCCCGTAAAAAAGAAAATTTAATTTTCTGGTGATCGTACATGATTGAGGAAACATCAAAAAGCTGCGATGACTTCGTCAAAATAGCTAAACATGGTACGCCTGGACTGGGCGGAAAGAAAAAGCCTGATTAATCGTTCTGTCGGGGAGTAAGTCATGAGGCTGCTCTAGATAAGTGGTGCAAGACCCAGCAATGGAAAATAACCAGGAAAGCCATATCGTGAGGTATGGAAGCCCGCACTCTATCCGTAGGATGAGTGTCGGGAGATGTCACATTGCTACTCATTCTGGCCAATCTGCGATCGCTGCTTCTGTTAATTGTTGCAATTCTTCGCTTTCTGCATATAATTCGGCGTATAGTTCGGCAGATTCTTTTAAACTCTGTTGTTCTAATTCGGCGTGAAAGCGATCGAGAGCAATTCTGACAACTAAACTTTTATCTTTAAAACCGTAAATTTTACACTGTTCTAAAAATTGAATCTGCGATTCTTCGAGACTAAATTTTGCTTGAATCACTCTTTAGTAACTGAAATAAGTTCTTGAATTAGGTACTTAAATTATATCCTTCTAAAATAATTCGCGATCCCTGCAAACCCTAGCTATAGAAAAATAGGTTTTATTTCGCGCAGAGGAGGCACGGATTCTGAGGTTTCCTCAGAATACAAAGTGCCGTACGCAGAGGCGCAGAGAGTAACAAGAGAGTTTATTGGTTAAGAGTTTTGAGGCGATCGAGTATTTTGTTATTCTCAAAATTTATAGCCGAACGTTCGTACATTATTGATGGAATAGAACAAAATGTGCTGGATGCTTGCAAAAATGCAGAATTAGAGCCATTAGCTCAGTTTATTGCTTGTTTTCGTGCTTATATTTACTGGGGAATTTCTCATCGTCAAGAATATGTTTTTCGTTTTCTGCGATCGCATTATCGAGTACGTTTTATTGCAGATGAAGCTTTGGTACTTATGACGATGGGATTAATTGGTCGTGCTGTTATCGATTTAGAATCTTTTGGCGATCTAAGTTTGTCAGAGCAAGTCGATCGAATATTAGATATGTGCATGGGAATAGTTTTTAGCAAATCGGTTTTGTAACATTTAACTGTAAACTTTATTTTTCCAAAAATTCCGAGAATTCTCTACTTTACGTTTGCGATCGCTCTGGTTATATTCGTGAAGATCGTAGATCGAAATAGGTAAATTTTTGTATTTATACTCGTTTATTACTTAAGTTGATACTTAGCTCGATCTATTTAAATAGCTCTAGCGATCGACGATCTAGGTAATTAAAGCCAATACCGATCGAGTAAGAAACTATTGTGAAAAACGTCTCTCTATGGTTGAACGGTGCAAGCATTTTATTGGCTACTTTAATGCTTGCTTTTTTAGTTAAGAAAAGCTTGCCGATTGATGTAGGAGAACATCAACAATATGTAAAAATATTAGATGTCATCGAGCAAGAAAATACGAATTTAAATCGAGAAATTATTCAGTCTAAATATGAATTGTTTGCTTCTTATAGTTTATTTGCACATCACTTAAACAAACTCGATACTACACGTAAAAATTTAAAAAATATTCCTAGCTTTCTTGAAAATAAAGACCGCATAATTATCGAAAACTTTATTCAAGATTATACGAACTCACTAGAACAAAAAAAAAAATTAACGCAAGAATTTAGTACGGCAAATGCGATTTTAAAAAATTCTTTGAGTTATCTGCCGATTTTAGTCAATGACTTTCAGACAAATTTTATTTTACAAACCTGGGATCGAAATTTATTAATAACTTTAAATGAGACATTACACAACCTAATTCTCTACAATACAACATCAGATCGTTACTTGATTCCTTTAATTAATTCAAAAATAGAAAAATTAAAGCAACTAGAAAAACAACAAATTTTAGGTAGTAACGATCTCCTCGTCCGAGAAACAATTTCTCATGCCACGGTAATTCTCAAACATAAACCAGAGCTTGAAGAAATAACTCAGGAATTACTCAAATTAGATCTACACGAACGTACTGAAGAGCTTGAAACAACTTATAACTATAAATACGAAAATGCTTTAGCATCAATTAATTTATATCGTATTTATGGCTTTAGTTGGTTATTAATAGTCACAATTACCATCGCCTATTTAATTAATAACAATCTCAGCAAAACTAACCGCAGCATTATTAGTTTGCTAGAAAATTTTACTGAAGAATTAGAAACCAAAGTCGAAGCTCGTACTGCCGAACTAGCAACTAGCACTTACGAAGCAGAAAAAGCCAAAAATAAAGCAGAAGAAGCAAACAAAGCGAAAAGTCGATTTTTAGCAAATATGAGTCACGAACTGCGGACTCCTCTCAATGCTATTCTCGGCTTCACCCAAATCATGGATCGCGATCGCTCTTTGTCTCAAGAAAATAAAGATCATATCGGTATTATCAGTCGCAGTGGCGAGCATTTACTCAATTTAATCAACGACATTTTAGAAATGTCTAAAATTGAGGCAGGTCAAATTACTCTTAACAACAGCAGTTTTGACCTACATCGTTTGTTGGATAGTTTAGAGGAAATGTTTTACCTCAGAGCTAATTCCAAGAATTTACAACTTCTCGTCGAGCGATCGTCCAATCTTCCCGAACACATTTCTACCGACGAAAGTAAGCTTACACAAATTTTAATCAACTTGCTTGGTAATGCCCTTAAATTTACCGAGGAAGGTGGCGTAATTTTACGGATCGATTTCCGACCGACCTCCAAAGTAGCTGGCTTAGAAGTAAAAACACTCAACTATTTACATTTTGAAGTAGAAGATACGGGAGTAGGTATTGCCGCAGAAGAAATAAATAAATTATTTGTTCCTTTCGAACAAACAGAAGCGGGTCGAAAATCGCAACAAGGGACGGGATTGGGTTTGCCAATTAGTGAAAAATTCGTGCAGCTAATGGGTGGAACGCTTTCAGTAAAAAGTACTGTTGGCAGGGGAACTACTTTTTGTTTCGATATTGTTATCGACATAATTCAAAATTTTAATCTCATTTCTGAAACTCGTCGTCATTCCAGAATTATTGGTTTAGAACCAGGCCAACCCGAATATCGCATTTTAGCAGTAGACGATCGCGCTGAAAGTCGTTTACTTTTGATTAAACTTTTATCTTCTCTCGGTTTCCAAGTCGCTGAAGCTAGCAACGGACAGGAAGCTGTTGAAGTATGGAAAAACTGGTCACCCAATCTGATTTTGATGGATATGCGTATGCCTGTCATGGATGGCTATGAAGCCACTAAAGTGATTAAATCTTACCCTCAAGGTGCGTCTTGTCCGATCGTCGCGCTGACAGCGAGTGCTTTTGAAGAAGAGAGAGCAGAAATTCTCGCAGCAGGTTGCGATGAATTCTTACGTAAACCTTTTCGAGAAGATATCCTGTTGGGGGCGATCGCCAAACACTTAAACCTACGTTACGTTTATGAAGACCCCAATGGCTCAGTTTTTGACTCAAACTCCGATCCCAAAGCAAAAAAAGCTTCAGGCGAAAAACTGACCTCCGCATCATTAAGCATAATGTCTCAAGAGTGGCTCGAACAACTGCTTGAAGCAGCCGAACAAGTTGATAACAAACAACTATTCGAACTAATCGAACAAATACCTTCAAAATATGAATTTACTGCCGATAACCTTACCGACTTAGTGCGTAACTTTCGTTGCGACAAAATTATCGATTTAATTGAAAGCGCTAAATGTTAAGTATTACCCCGACCCAAATCGCTAAAGCCAATATTCTCGTTGTTGACGATACACCCCACAACCTTCATCTGCTTTCGACAACCTTAAGCCAACAAGGATATGAAGTAAAAGGGGTGATTAATGGTTTGATGGCTTTACGAGTGGCGCGGTCTGCATTGCCCGACTTGATCTTGCTGGATATTAATATGCCAGACATGAACGGCTATGAAGTTTGTCAGCAATTAAAAGCCGATCCGCAGACTGAGGAAATACCAGTCATTTTTTTGAGTGCTTTAGATGATGTTATCGATAAAGTTAAAGCTTTTGCAGTGGGAGGGGTAGACTACATTACCAAACCCTTTCAAGTTGAAGAAGTCCTCGCTCGCATTAATAATCAACTGACAATTCAAACCGCCAAGGCAGAAATTCGTCAATTAAATGCAGAACTCGAACAACGAGTCCAACAACGTACCGCTCAACTCGAAACAGCCTATCACAAACTAAAAACAATCAATCAAGAACTACAACTAGAAATTAAAGAAAGACAAAAAGCCGCTATTTTACTTCAAGAAAGCGAACAAAAATTAGAAAGTATTTTTAATTCGCTAGAAGATGTAGTTTGGTCGGCAAATGCAACTACTTTTGAGCTACTGTATCTAAATCCTGCTGCCGAACGAGTTTATGGAAGATCGATCGAAGATTTTTTTAAAAACTCGAATTTGCGCCTGGAAATGATTCATCCAGAAGATCGCAAACGACATGAAATTCAACAAGCTTTCCGTATTTTGTTAGAAACGGGGAATGTAGACCTAGAATATCGAATTCTCCGAGCAAATGGTGAAATTCGCTGGTTGAGCGATCGCTCTCATGTAGTCAGGAACGATCGAGGCGAAGCAATTCGCTTAGATGGAATTATCTACGATATTACCGAGCAAAAAATCGCCCAAGAAAAATTAATTCACGATGCTCTTCACGATGCTTTAACTGGTTTACCCAACCGCATTCTGTTTATGGAGCGCATCGACATGGCGCTCAAACAAATGAAAAGACGCAGCAATTATTTATTTGCCATACTTTTCATCGACCTCGATCGCTTCAAAGTGGTTAACGATAGTTTGGGACACAGTTGTGGTGACGAACTATTGATCGCGATCGCCTCAATCCTTAATGAATGCTTGCGTTCTACCGATACAGTCGCTCGTCTCGGTGGTGACGAATTTACCGTTCTCATCGATGACATTTGTAATGTTGAAGATGCGATCCTAGTTACCGAACGCATTCAAAAGAAATTAGCCGCTCCCTTCAATTTAGGCGATCACACCGTTTTTACCAGCGCTAGTATCGGTATCGTTACTGCTACCAAGCAATACCAAAGTGGCGTGGATTTGTTACGTGATGCCGACATTGCCATGTATTACGCCAAAGAATTAGGAAAATCGCGCTATGCAATTTTCGATCGACAAATGTACGATCGAGCGCTCAAACTTTCCAAGCTAGAGAGAGATTTGCGTTTAGCACTCGAACGCAAAGAATTTACACTTCACTATCAGCCGATCGTCTCCCTCTCAACAAATCAATTAACTGGTTTTGAAGCCTTAATTCGTTGGAATCATGCCGATTTAGGTAATGTCTCTCCCGTTGAATTCATTCCCATCGCCGAAGATACTGGCTTGATCGTGCCGATCGGTCAATGGGTACTCTACGAAGCTTGTCGTCAAATGCGCGCTTGGCAACTTAAATACAATCGCGCACAATCTCTAAAAATCAGCGTCAATCTAGCCAGTCAACAAATCAAACATTCTTCGCTTTTAGACAATTTAAATCGCACTCTCGTCGAGACTGGTTTGGATGGTGCTTGTCTGCGACTGGAGATTACTGAAAGCATGTTGATGGATGACGGAGAGGCAACGGTCGAACTACTTTCACAAATTAAAGCTAAACGAATACAATTGAGCATCGATGACTTCGGTCAGGGTTATTCTTCTTTAAGCTACTTGCATCGTTTTCCGATCGACACCATCAAAATAGATCGTTCTTTTGTCGGAAATATGACTTGCGCTCGCGAAGCGTGCGCGGAGCGCAATCGCGAAAACTTTGAAATCGTCAAGACGATCGCTACCCTCGCCCATGCTCTAAATATGGATGTCGTCGCCGAAGGTGTAGAAACAGCCGAACAATTAGCTCTATTAAAAAGTTTGGGTTGCGAATTCGGTCAAGGCTATTTCTTCTCCAAACCCCTCGATTGTCATGCTGCTGAAGCAACGATCGCGCTCGATCGCAAGTGGGAATAACAGCAATTCGCGATCGCAAAAACTCTAACTATAGCGCGCTTATATATTTGTACTAGTTAAATTGCTTATTCAACTCGATCGCAAAATTTTAACTTGGTGCCCTGCGGCTACGCCTAACACACCCTACGTGCTAAATATATTTGTACTAGTTAAATTGCTTATTTAACTCGATCGAAAAAACTTTAACTATAGCGTTAGATATATTTGTACTAGTTAAATTGCTTATTTAGCTCGATCGAAAAAACTCTAACTATAGCGTTAGATATATTTGTACTAGTTAAAT
>JBOFLQ010000186.1:0-42160 GCA_051657945.1 Xenococcaceae cyanobacterium
TCTACCACATCAGCACTAGGCAGATGCAGTTTATCTTTAGGAAATTTTGCCTTGTAATTGAGTAAGTATTCTGCCTCTTCACCTAGCCAAGATTCAATGGAACTGCGAGCGGGTATAGTAGCAGTCATCAATCTTTCTCCCTGGATTCGATCGTGTTAACTTACTTGTTATTGTGACAATTTTTAGACGTACTTTTGCTCTCTCCCAGAGACTATTTATCAAGTAAATAACATAACCGATCGCTGAGAATTCTCGACAAACTGTTTGCCACATTCCTTACAGCGATAACACATACGACACTAACAAGTCCTCAATCTGCTGCATTAGTTGTTGGCGAATATTCTGTCATATTCTATAAATGCGACGGATTTGTCACAATTTTAGATCTAACGGAGAACACTATGCAATCCATGCTTTTCGGTGCGCCTTGGCTGTTAGTACATAAGTCGATGCTGGCAGTGAACAAACCTCGGAAAATTTCCTTGTATGGTACTGACTATGTGATGTGGAAAGATCCTACCGAAGCCATCCATGCCTTACCCAACGCCTGTCCACACATGGGAGCAATGCTGTCGGAAGGATGGTGCGAAGCCCAAAGCGATCGCACCAGTGGTGTCGTCTGTCCATTTCATGCTCTGAAATTTGATGCTGAAGGCTGCACCGTGTTACCCAGATCGAATCAAAAAACGTTGCCTTTATTAAAACCTTTAGATCTGATTATTCAAGATGATTTTATTTGGTCTTATGGCGGATACGATCCACAAGTCCCCATTCCTACTGTGCTAAAGGAAATCACAAAAACTTACTACTTCATCGGGCATACTGCCGATTGCAGCGTTGAGACGGATTTACTGACTATGCTGCTAAATATGCACGACTATAATCATCAAAACGGCACTCATCGGGACTTATTTAGAATTACCAATGTGGAATTTCATCAATTTATTGATAACGGGCATCAATCCCATGCTTTTTACGATCTGCCTACTGCCCCTTATAGTTTGGCAGAAAAGCTTAGAAAGCCAGATTTGTGGCTACTGCCCAGCACCATAAAAGCTCACTTAGAAAATCATTTCCCATCCCTAGTAATTTTTCATGGAGAAATGCCATTCGGCAAAGCTGCACAGTGTCATATATTCATACCAGAAGCCGAAAATCGAACACGGATTTATATTTTACTGTTCGCTCAAGCTAAGCATTCTATATTTAAGGTATTGGGGGGGACATATCTCAAGTTTGGCAAGGTTGCCGTGGAGCAAGATGCGGATATTTTAGGAAAAATTTATCCCCATACGCCTCAGAAAATTAAACTCAACAATGAAGTTGGCATGGACTGGGTACGGCGTAATTTTGAAAGTTTCCCAAATATTAGAGAACCTAATCTTTCAAGGTAGACGGTGAAAATTCCTTCAGCATCATGCCACGTCGATCGCTTAAATGGAGAATTTTTAGCTGATGACTTTTGCTTACACTGATGCGTTTATAACGATCGCAACCGTCGATTTAATAACTGTAGTCGAGTTTTACCAACAATTATTCAACAAAAAACCAGATTCTTATATCCCTAACGTTTATGCAGAATTTAAATTAACTAATTTGCGTCTGGGTATCTTTAAACCAAAAAACCAGCAAGAGTTTGCCAACTCTGCTGGTAGCGGGATGAGTATTTGTATCGAAGTAGAAAATTTAGAAGCAGCGATCGCGCATTTAACAAAAATTGGATATCCACCGCAGGGTGAAATTATTAATGCATCCCATGGAAGAGAAATTTATGCCTACGATCCGATTGGAAATAGACTGATAGTGCATCAATCTTGACTTTTATAAATAGTTGTTCCGCAACAAGTGGGGCTTTGAATACCAAACCCGAGAAAGTTTCAACCCTCGCAGGATGAAACTTTAATTTTTCAAAGCATGTAAAAATACTTATAAAACTAAAGTTTAATGTCATTTATAGCGAGATATAAATTCCGATCGAATCAACTGAATGATTAAATTATCTAGTCGTTCACTAATTCAAACAGAAATTCGAGAGTCGCTGAGATTAGCAATTCCCCTAGCCAGCGCTCAAGTCGCTCAAGCAGCAACGGGATTTGTCGATACAATAATGATGGGTTGGTTGGGACAAGAAACTTTAGCAGCAGGAGGTTTAGCCGCAACAACTTTTACTACGCTGCTGGTTACGGCGACGGGAATTGTGATTGCAGTTAGCCCTTTAGTTGCTGAAGCTTACGGAGCAAACGATCGCAGCCAAATTCAAAAATTTACAGGACAGGGATTGTGGTTATCTGTTTTGGTGTCCATTCCCATTATGCTCCTATTGGGACATATGCATACCCTCATCCGTCAGTTAGGACAAACAGAGGCGATCGCGATCGGGGCAAAAACCTATTTAGATGTGATGGTTTGGGGTTTTTTTCCCGCCATAGCCTTTGCCATGCTTAAAAGCGTTATTTCTTCACTATCTCAACCTCGATCGATTTTAGTAATTGTTATTGTTGGAACTATTTTTAATGCTTTTGGAAATTATGTTTTAGGTTTTGGCAAATTAGGATTTCCCAACTTGGGATTAACTGGGATTGCCACAGCAAGTACATTATCTCAGTGGTTGATGTTGTCGTGTCTAGTTATTTATATTCTCAAACACACACAAATTAAAACTTACCGTCTGTTTGACAAATTGCTTAGCTTTGAGCCGAGAATTCTTCGCGTAATGGTCTGGGTTGGTTTTCCTATTAGCGTATCATTTGCCCTTGAAGTAGGATTATTTACCGTTACCACTTATTTGATGGGCTTAATTGGCATAGAAGTACTTGCAGCGCATCAAATTGTTTTTCAGACCATTGCAGTTATTTTTATGATACCTCTGGGTATGTCATTCGCAACGACTATTAGGGTGGCACAATGGAACGGACAACAAAACCCTGAAGGTGTAAGAAGATCTGTGTACGTTAGCATGAGTTTGGCAGCAACTTTTATGACAGCCATGGCGATCGCGCTGTTATTATTTCCACGAACAGTAATTTCTTTATATTTAGACGTTAACGATCCAAACAACGCAACAGCGATCGCGCTGGTATCTCCGATGTTAGTTATAGCTGCCCTATCCCAAATCTTAGACGGCGTACAAACAACTGCGGCGGGAGCATTACGAGGACTAAAAGATACACGAATTCCCATGCTGCTCAGTTTTATAGCTTTTTGGGGAATTGGTTTGACGAGTGGCTATTGGTTGGGATTTTACTTCGGTTTTGGTGGTGTTGGTTTGTGGTTGGGGCAATTAATTGGTGTAGCAGCATCTGCGGCAGTTTTTGTTTGGCGTTTTCAGCTTTTAATGTCGCGCTACAGTAAGTAATCGACGATCTGTTATTCTTGCGATCGCAAACGGGGAATAATTTTTTTTAGCAATAAAATTCAATTTTTTTCGTAAATAAATTATTCATTGTCAAGCAATGTTTAAACAATTAAAAAGTTTTATATTTCATATAATTTATGACGAAATGAAAGATACAAATATTTTTAAAGATTAAGATGGGCGGAGACCATCCTACGGGTTACTTGAATGGTGTTAATTAACGAACCTTGTTTAGATTGTGGAAAGACGCTCAAAGTAACTATTGGTGAAGTTGTTATCGATCGCAAGCTTCGGTGGTACAAATCTTGTCAATGTCCTTATTGCGGATTAGTACTAGAATTTGACGAAACTGGCAATTTACCCAATCGAATTCGACAAATTATCTTAGCAACAGAAGGGCGCTGGAATTTAAATGTTCTCGAAACAGAAAAACAGAGAATAATTGCCACAAAAATTATACGCCAAGTTCTTAATCTCTCGACAACAGAAGCGATAAAAATAAAAAATAAAATGCCTGGTGTTGTTCTTGACGGAACTCATGCCGAAGTTGAAATATTAAGACAGTTTTTAACAGACCAAGGTTTAAATGCTTCAATTTTTAGAGCTATTGAATAATTAAAAACTAAGGTGTTCGATCGACTAAACTATCTTCTCTTTAATAAATGACACTTTTATACCTTTGTAACAATCGAAAAGAGTATTGACTATTGTCGATAAAATTTGTTTTCGCTCGCAACTTAAAATTTCCCAGTCGCAACCATAAAATCAATTTTCTAACCCCTAATCCCTATTCTCTCATAAATCCGATCGTCATCAAATTTCGTATAAATATTAAGACTCATTTTTTTCTCAATATTATTGGTTTGAGTTGTGAAAACTCCGTCAAGATAGAGATAAAATCAAACTTATCAATCGAAATGTTATGGCGTTTGACTCTGGTGATGGCAAAATTAACTGTCATCCCCTGGCAACCGATACAGAGTTATTTCTAGCGAAGGTAAATCATATCAATTATGGTGCGTCGTTGAAGGTAAAAAGATTGCTTCTGGTAATTTTAATTCCAATCCACAGAAAAAAGTTTTTGTTAAAGTTCCTTTTTCCGTGACTTCTGGGATTAGTAGTATTGCTGTTACCGTTGAAGTATCGCCCAATCCACCCAGCCCCCAAGGTCGAATGGTGATGAAGAGTAGTATTTAACTAACGGGGTGAGCATTTTATTATAGGGTGGGCATGGTGGAATAGTTTTTATTTAAAATCGTTTCAGGCGATCGAAACTCATGCCTACCTTCTCAATATCATCGTCAAATAAACATCTAAGGTCGAGCGGTCAATTTTTTAGCAATGCTTACTAAATCTTTTATGTCAACTACTTTTTACAATCGCTTTACATTCACAAAAAAATTAATCGATCGAGTGCCTTTTTTCTACCTGTCAATAAACCTGTCAATAAGTTGCAATTTTACGTTAGAATCAGCGTTGTATCGATCGTGTAGCGATTTTTGGACACACTGTCCCCTCAATTGCCTTAACTCATTATAACCCTGAAACGGGCTTTTTACATTTATTTTTTTGACACATTAAGTAATGTAAATAGTAAAAATATATTCAAATTTTAAAAGTAATTGCCTCTTAGATCGAAGTTTTACTTATACTTATCAAAAAACTCGACTTGAAAAACTTCTGCAAAAGCATTAACAATTTCTTGACGTACTCGATCGATCTGAATTTCTGGAACGAACTGCGCTAAACTTCCCACCGATCGATCTGTTATTCCACAAGGAACGATATCATCAAATCCACTTAGATCGGGACAAACATTTAACGAAAAACCGTGCATAGTAATCCAACGCCGTACTTTAATTCCGATCGCTGCAACTTTAACTCCTTCTAACCAAACTCCAGTTAAATTAGCTTCTCGATATCCTTTTAACTGGTATTGGTTGAGTACGCGAATGATGACTTCTTCCAATTGTCTGAGATACCAATGTAAATCTTGCTGATAGTAACGTAGATTTAGGATTGGGTAACCAACTATTTGCCCGGGACAATGATAAGTAACTTCGCCCCCTCGTTCGATGCGATGAACTTCGCGATAGCTTGTTTCAAGATTAAATTTAAGAAAATCGAGAGTTGCTCCCGTTCCTAATGTATAGACTGGCGGATGTTCCAGCAAAATTAAAATGTCTTCTCGTTCGGGATTTTCAATTCTTTGTTCGACCAGCCCTTTTTGCCATTCCCAAGCAACCGTAAATGGTACTAAGTCGAGATTTTCAAGCAAACAAATTCTTTTTGGAACAGTTAAAGTTCGAGCGCCAGAAGTCAATTTCTCTCTTAATTTTAAGATTGATGAATTTAAATAAAGGAAAATAACAAGAATTCTTCGGTTAGATGTCTTAGAGAATACAAAATGCTAGTCTAGGATTATAAGTTACAACAAAGCAAATATTTTCTCAAGGGTAAATAAAATTCAAAAAATTCTCTGTATTTCAAATTCAATCTGGAAATTTGAACGAACAAGAGATAAGCTAGAAAGAATTAAATTGAGAAACAAATCGGACACAAACCGACGGCGATCGCCGAACTTGGTTATTAGTTCAACTAAGAATATAGATCGCTTCAATTATTAGATTTTGTTTGAAGGGAGGATGACTAGACAATAGGAAGTTATTTGGTTTTTGCCAAAATAGCCTAAATTAGCCTATTGCCTGAAAATAATAAATACTGTCATTATTTCTATCTCAGCAAGTAAAAATTACTGCTGTCCTTGTTTTTTTTAATCACTACAAATTCCATAGAATGGAGCATCTAGTATGAAGCTTTTGATTCAGGGCAATAATATCGCAGTCACCGATGCAATTCACGATTACGTCCAGCAGAAACTAGAGAAAGCTGTTAGTCACTTTAATAATATTACCAGTAAAATTGACGTTCATTTGTCTGTAGCCAGAAATGCTCGCATTAATGACAAACATAAAGCAGAAGTAACGGTTTATGCAAACGGTACAGTAATTCGAGCGCAAGAGGGAAGCGAAAATTTATATGCAAGCATCGATATGGTGTCTGACAAAATTGCCCGACAATTGCGTAAATACAAAGAGAAACATTTATATAAAAAGACTCACGCTCAAGTCAAAACTACCGATGTTTTGGAAGAAGCACCGATTGAAACAGATTTAATTGGCGATCGAACTCCCGAACTACCTTCAGAAGTAGTCAGAGTCAAGTATTTTTCTATGCCGCCGATGACAGTCGAACAAGCTTTGGAACAGTTGCAGTTAGTCGATCACGACTTTTACATGTTCCAAAATAGCGAAACCAAAGAAATTAATGTAATTTATACCCGCAATCATGGTGGTTATGGAGTGATTCAACCTCGTCATAACAATGGTAATGGCAATGGCAACCATAATGGTTTGCATTAGATAAATCATCCCTCGTCTTTCTATTAGTTAATTAGCCAAGAAATTAATTTTCTTGGCTGTTTTTTTGAGTGTCTTTTCACTTGATGATTTGAATTAAACCTATTAATACTCAAAAAAATTAAATTAATAATCGAGATCTCGATCGAGATCGAGTTCACCAGAAGTAAAAAGTTCGAGCGTCTCATCATCAATTTCTAACTGAGATGTTTGCAAGACAAAAGGAAGACAAGCGCCCATCAATCCCTTTTTAATTCTTTCTGGAGTTTCAGCAAAAACAATAAATAAAGGATATATTTTCTCGGCTGTTTCACTAAACATATGCCGAGCGTTTTCTGGCATCAGCCATTCGTATTCTCGATCTAAATAAACTTGCGATCGTCGCCAACGACTGAGAAGATCGGAAAAATCTTCTTGAGGTCGATGGATAAATATGAGAATTTCTACCCCCATTTTGATTTTCCATTCGGGGTCGCACATTAATATAGCTAAGTCGCAGGGTAAATAAACCGTCTCGGAAAATGTCGATTTCTCAAAATTGTCGTCACCAGAAGATGAAATTTGACGAAGACGCACCACTGGAAGAGGAATAGTAATCAAACTTTCATCGGGACGGCGAATGCTAGGGAGCATTTCTAAATAAGGACGGTATTGGCGCAATAGCGCGATCGCTTCGTGGCGATCGCTGTATGTTGAAAGCAGTATTTCGTAATCAGATTGTTTTACAGGCATAATTAAAAGAAGGAAAAAGGCAGGAGGCAGGAGGCAAAGGGCAGAAGGTTCGATCTGATGGCAAGATATGAAGTAGAAAGAAACTGGCGCGTGGTGAATAATTCACCCATCAAAGCAAATCCACTCTTTTGGTAAGGGTTTTACCATAGTATTGGTTGAGACAAGTCAGGAAGTATCAAATTTTATATCTCACCGATAACTAACCTTCTGCCTTCTGCCTTCTGCCTTCTCCCAAAGGGAGATAAAAAAGGAAAAAGGCGATCTATTCCTTCTATTCCTTTCTCCTTTAATTTTTTGAATATAAAGTTTTTAACCAAGTTTTTCGAAGATACCAAACATGGGTAGATACATCGAAAGTAGAATCGTTCCAACCATCGCAGCAATACCCACCATCATCAAAGGTTCGATTAAGCTGGTAAGAGATTTGATTGCTTGTTCGACTTCATCTTCATAAAAGTCAGCTACTTTCATCATCATCGAATCTAATTCCCCAGTTTCTTCACCAATGCTAATCATTTGAATTGCCAAAGGCGGAAAAATATTTCTTTTTTGCAAGGCAAGGCTAATTACGCCCCCTTGTTGAATTTCATCTTTAGCAGCAACAACGGCATTAACTAAGACTTGATTGCCAATGGTGTTACAGACGATATCCAAGCATTGAAGGACAGGTACACCCGATCGCGTTAGCGTTCCAAAAATTCTACAAAAACGTGCAACCGCCGATTTTTCATTTAAGTCACCAAACAAAGGCATCTTTAAGAAAAAGCCATCGATCTGTAAGCGTCCCATTGTAGTTTTGTAGTACATTCTAAGCAAAAAAGAAATGGCGATTATACCGACAATGGGAATAAGAACTAGCCAGCTTCTGAGTATGCCGCTCAAAAACAACATAAACGCGGTTAGAGCTGGCAATTCACCGCCAATATCCGTGAAAATTCCTGCAAAAATAGGGACGAGAAAAATAGTCATCCCGAAAAAAGCCGCCAATGCAATAATACCGACGGTGACGGGATAAGCCATGGCAGACTTAATTTGGTTTTGTAATCTTGCCATATCTTCTAAAAGCTTGGAGATGCGGTTGAGGACTTCGTCGAGTACACCCCCCGCTTCTCCTGCTTCCACCATACTGACGTAAAGTTGGTCGAAGCATTCGGGATGTTTGCTCATAGCATCAGCTAAACTATTCCCTTGTTGTACCGAGGCGCTAATATCCAACAAAGCTTTTTTCAATTTTGGATTGCCACATTGTTCGGATAAAATCCCCAAACATCTAACAATGGCAACACCAGCGTTAACCATAACAGAGAATTGACGGGAAAATACGGCTTTGTCTTTAACCTTAACCTTGGTAAGTTTGCTACTAAGAGCAGAAAAGTCTAAGTCAAAGCCTACTTTAGTAATTTGCCCGATTGTGGCATATCTATTTTTGAGAACGCTGTAAGCTTGTTCGGCAGAGGTTGCCTCAATCTTTTGTTTGGAAGATTTTCCATTAAATTCAGTGACTTGAACGATAAAGGTAGGCATAGGGGATAGGGGTTAGGGATTAGGGGTTAGGGATTAGGGGTTAGGGATTAGGGGTTAGGGGTTAGGGGCAATTAATACTTACTTGCTATTTGCTACTTGAGGCGCGGATTCGGGAGGCACGGATGGTGCGAACCTGTGTCGCCATACTTAGTGCCGTAGGTCTCCTACGTCCCAAAGAAGTGGCGAAGTAAATTCGCATTGCGCGCGGACTCCCGAATTGCATTGCGCCGTGCTACTTATTAATTTTGCCTGTTGCCTGTTGACGGTACGCCTATTCCCTAATCCCTTATTTAGATCCATTTAAAGCGCCGCCAACTAGGCGTTGTAGTTCGTCGGGTTTGCTACTTTTAGCGATCGCTTCTTCTAGAGAAATGACTCCCGATTTGACCAGGTTAGCCAAAGCTAGTTCCATAGTTTGCATTCCTAGCTTCATACCTGTTTGAATTGCCGAGTAAATTTGTGAAGCTTTACCTTCACGAATCAAGTTGGCGATCGCGGGAGTAATAACCATGATTTCTTGAACCATTACCCGTCCAAATTCACCTGGTTTGGGGCTTTTCTTTTTCGCCAAGCATTGACTGAATACAGCCAGTAAAGAGTTAGAAAGCATGGCGCGAATTTGACCTTGCTGTTCGGCGGGGAAAACGTCGATAATACGATCCATGGTTGCAGCAGCAGAACTAGTGTGTAGAGTACCAAAAACTAAGTGACCTGTTTCTGCTGCCGAGACTGCTAGTGCAATTGTTTCTAAATCGCGCATTTCCCCAACTAGAATAATATCTGGATCTTCTCGAAGTGCAGCTTTTAAAGCGTTACCAAAGCTTTTGGTATCTTCGCCTTTTTGTCGTTGGTGAAATAAACTTTTGATGTTGGGAAAGACATATTCGATCGGATCTTCAACGGTAAGGATGTGTTCGGCACGGGTTCGATTGATTAAATCCAGCATCGCTGCTAGAGTTGTAGTCTTTCCAGAACCAGTAGGTCCTGTGACTAAGATCAATCCTCTCGGTCTTTCCGTCATCGATCGCACTATGTCTGGCAAACCGAGTTGATCGAAGTTGGGAATTTTGGAAGATAAAGCGCGCAAACAAGCAGCATAACAACCGCGCTCTTTATAGACATTGACACGAAAACGAGCCAAGCCTTTAACTCCATAAGAACAATCTAATTCCCAATTTTGCTCTAATTCTTTGCGTTGTGTATTATTGAGCATACTGAAAATAAGTCGCTGGCACTCTTGAGGCGTTAAAGCCTCGCCGATCGGCGTTAGTTTGCCACTAAGGCGGAAAAAGATCGGTGCGCCAGCTTGCAAATGCATGTCCGACCCACCCATCTCCACTAATTGTTCCATCAAATCTTCGATCATTAAATCCATAATTTTTATTCGCTCCTTTTAAAGGCTGCTGTAGAGACGATAAATTTTACATCTCTACAAAGTGCTGAATGCTAAGTAATAACTAATAGGCAATAAACAATGAACCATCACGGCGTTTTTGATTCCGAGGAAACCTCTGAATACACGCCTTAACAATTAACCATGAACTCTTAATCCTCAAAACGTGCTGTCATACAGTAGGGACAATCGAGCCATTCTGGCTGCAATTCGGCAGAACATGTCTTACAAGTAAGCGAACTCTTCCTTTTGGCTTTTAATTCGGCTTCTAGACCAGAGTCGGTAAAAGTGACCCGTTCCACTTCTTCTAGAGTTGTATGACCTTGTCTGACCAAATTTAAGCTATAGGCGAGCAATGTCACCATGCCATCCTCAACGGCAGCTTCTTTAATGCGATCGGTAGTTGCTCCTTGGTTGATTAAAGTTTCTAACCGCTCACTCATCCGCATTACTTCGTAAACACCGACTCTACCTTTGTAGCCAACACCATTGCATTTAGGACAAATACTGCCTTTGGATTTGGCTTCTTGTATTTCTTCGTTAGTCAAACTATTCGCTTTGTAAAAAGTTACTTCTTCTTCATTCGAAGCAGACAAACCAAATCGAGCCAGTTCGGTTTTAGAGGGGTGATAGGAAATGCGGCATTCGGTGCAGACGCGACGCATCAGACGCTGTGCTAGCACTCCAAGTAAAGCACCAGAAATCATAAACGGTTCGATTTCCATTTCATCCAAACGAGCGATCGCGCCAGCCGCATCGTTAGTGTGAAGAGTTGTTAAGACCAAGTGACCGGTCAACGCCGCTTCCATCGCCGTTTTTGCCGTTTCCTTGTCTCTAGTCTCACCAACCAGAATTACGTCGGGATCTTGACGCAAGAAAGAACGAAGAATCGATGCAAAGTTCATTCCTTTTTCGCGAACTACTTGCACCTGAGTAATACCGTCTAGAGAATATTCGATCGGATCTTCTGCGGTACTGATGTTAACGCCAGGATTATTTCTCTCGGCGAGAACAGAATACAAAGTAGTTGATTTACCCGATCCAGTCGGTCCGGTTACCAAAATCAGACCAAATGGACGACTTGCTAAATCTCGGACGACCGCTAGCGTCTGTTCGTCACTGATTAACTTATCCAAACCCAATTGTGTGGCAGAGTTATCTAAAATCCGCAAACAAACTTTCTCACCATAGCGCGAAGGTAGAGTACTAACGCGGAAATCTACTTTACGACCTTGAAACATCCGCCGAATCTTACCATCTTGAGGCAAACGTTTTTCAGCAATGTCCAAATCGGACATAATCTTAAAACGAGCTGCCACTGCGGCCATAATTTTCTTGGGTAGAGCAGGAAATGGCTGAGTTAAAACACCGTCTTTGCGATAGCGTACCCTCAAAGATTCTTCTTGAGGTTCGACGTGAATATCAGATACGCCCTCTTGCAAAGCTTTAGCAAGAATTTTATTAACTAAACTGATAACGGGCGCACCTTGAGCGTCGTTGACAGCACCAAGATCGTCAGTAACTTCTTCACTAGCTTCACTTAAATTAAAATCTATATTTTCAATATCGACGCTAACTTCAACTGCTTGTTGAGAAGCTACTTTTTCCTGTTTCTTGACTTGCTCGTCTAGAAATTGCTCGATCAGTTCTTGATAATCCGATGAAGCAATTACCATTCTTTGCAACTCTATTCCCCTTGGACGCAAAATGCGATTGAGTTCGTCTTGCGCTTCCAAATTTTCGGGATCGACCATCGCCACCAACACGGAGTTGCGATCGCCTTCCCCTTTTTGAATGGGAATGAGTTGATAGCGACGACAAATATCGATCGGAATCAACGCATTAATAATTTCTCCCATTTGCGGAGTGGCGATCGGATTTACTTCTGGATCGATCGACTCGACACCGTAAACAATTTTTAGCTCGAATAAATGATGCTTTTTATACTGCCTGAGCAAATCGGGAGGCAACTGTTTGCCAGTAATCGATTCGAGTGCATCTGTAATGGGACGACCAGTTTTGCGGCTATCGACTAAAGCTTGTTGCATTTGTTCGGGTTCGACATAACCCGCCTGCACTACTTTATTGCCAAATGGCGAGAAATTATTACGCAGGGCAACCGCCCTTGTCCGCTTCGATGAAGAATAGGTCATAAAGTAGATAAAATATCTTCTGACATTACCAAGTGTTCCCCAAAGCGTTGCTAAAATTTATACTTAGTCAACAAAAAATATCTTTCGAATAGATAGAAAGTTTAAAAATGCAGCACGGACTTTAATTAAGTGGAGGAAACCTTCGCTTTTAATCCTTGCTACATCAGCGCCGCCTTTTGTATTTATAACTACCAGCCCTATGATTGACGAGCAAAACCAATTAGAGACAAATTCAGAGAATCAATCTTCTACCACCGAAAGCGCCACCACATCGCCAGACAATCTTTATGCCGAAAATTCAGGCACCAAAGTAGCAGATTCTTCAGAAGTACCTACGCAGCAACCCGTTGCCCCATCCCAAGATCGATCGGAATCCGAACCTCGATCGCCAGAACAAGAGCAAATTATTGCTGATTTTCAAAAAGAAATTGAAAACTTACTCAGGCAGCTAGAACAAGAGCGCCAACAACACGAAGTTGTTAAGGCGCAATACGCTCGTTTGGCAGCAGATTTAGAAAATATTCGCAAACGTCACGAAAAAGAAAAAGAGGCTTTAGAGACTCAAGCAAAACGCAGTGTGATTACAGAATTACTACCCGTAGTCGATAATTTCGAGCGAGCTAGACTGCAAATCAAACCCAATAATGAGGGTGAAAAAGTTCTTCACAATAGTTATCAAGGAGTTTACAAAACTTTGGTCGATAGCTTAAAACGCCTTGGTGTCTCGGCAATGCGTCCTGAAGGTCAGCCATTTGACCCTAACTTCCACGAAGCGATGCTTCGTGAAGCAACAAACGAACACCCAGAGGGAACGGTGCTCGAACAATTAATGCGGGGTTACATATTAGGAGAGCAAGTTTTACGTCATGCCATGGTGAAAGTTGCTGTTCCTTCTGACCCCGTGATAACCTCGGAAGGAGATAATAGGGATGAAGAACTAAATATTCAAGAAAACCAGTCAAGTTAGCCGTTTCTGAGGTTATAGTTGTCGCTAGATTGAATCCATCTCTATATTGTTGGAGAAGATCTAGCAAACAAACAAAAAATTGTTAGACTTCCTTCATTTATATAAATTAATGACTTAATTTTACTGCCTAAACTATATGGGAAAAGTCATCGGTATTGACTTGGGTACTACGAATAGTTGTGTTGCCGTTCTTGAAGCGGGCAAACCGATCGTGATTGCTAACTCTGAAGGAGCGAGAACTACTCCTAGCATGGTGGCCTTTGCTAAAGATAATACTCGTTTAGTGGGTCAGTTAGCCAAGCGGCAGTCAGTTACTAATGCACAAAATACTATTCACAGTATCAAACGTTTTATCGGGAGGCGCTGGGACGATACTGAAACAGAACGTTCCCGCGCTCCGTATAAATGCGTTAAAGGTCGCGACGATACCGTAGATGTTAATATCCAAGCTCGTGATTATACTCCTCAAGAAATTTCAGCAATTATTTTGCAAAAGTTAAAATCTGACGCCGAAGCTTTTTTGGGGGAAAATGTCACTCAAGCAGTAATTACAGTTCCAGCCTACTTTACCGACGCGCAAAGACAGGCAACTAAAGATGCTGGCACGATCGCTGGTTTGGAAGTACTTAGGATTATTAACGAACCGACTGCTGCTGCTTTAGCTTACGGTTTGGATAAACAAGACCGAGAACAGTTTATTTTAGTTTTCGACCTGGGCGGCGGTACTTTTGACGTTTCCATTCTTCAACTCGGTAATGGTGTTTTTGAAGTAAAAGCTACTGCTGGAAACAATCATTTAGGTGGAGATGACTTTGATAATGTCATCGTGCGTTGGGCGATCAAAACTTTTTACAATCAAGAAAGTATCGATCTTAGGAAAGATCGCATGGCGCTGCAACGTTTGCGCGAGGCAGCAGAAAAAGCCAAGATCGAGCTATCTAGCGCTCAGACTACCAGTATTAATTTACCATTTATTACTGCTGATGAGACTGGCCCCAAACACTTGGAAATGGAATTGAATCGGGCAAAATTTGAAGAATTAGCTCGCGAATTGATCGACAAAACGATCGAGCCAGTCAGCCAATCCCTCAAAGATGCCGAACTGCAAGCCAGCGAGATCGATCGCGTTATTTTGGTGGGTGGTTCGACCAGAATTCCCGCCGTTCAAAAAGCGATTCAAAATTTCTTTCAAGAGCAAATGCCTCTCGATCGCTCGGTAAATCCAGATGAAGCAGTTGCTTTGGGTGCGGCTATCCAAGGTGGGATTTTGGGCGGTGAAGTCGAAGATTTACTGCTTTTAGATGTCATTCCCCTATCTCTGGGAATTGAAACTCTAGGCGAAGTTTTTACCAAAATTATCGAGCGCAATACCACCATTCCGACCAGTAAATCTCAAATCTTTTCCACCGCAATGGACGGACAAACATCGGTAGAAATTCACGTTCTTCAAGGGGAACGGGCGATGGCAAAAGATAATAAAAGTTTGGGAAAATTTTTACTTGCTGGCATTCCGATCGCGCCTAGAGGCGTACCCCAAATCGATGTAAACTTTGAAATTGACGTTAACGGTATTCTTAAAGTTGCTGCGACCGATCGAGGCACAGGACGCGAGCAAAGTTTGAGAATTACTAACACGGGTGGCTTAAATCAAGGCGAAATCGAACGGATGCGACAAGAAGCAGAAGAATATGCCGAACTCGATCGCCGTCGTAGAAATATAGTCGAGCTTAAAAATCAAGCCGACAATTTAATTTACAATTACGATTTGACTCTCAAAGAACAGGGACATTTAATTTCTCAGCAGTTAAAGCAACAAATCAAACAACAAAAACAAGAACTCGAAGCAGCCTTTGCCAATCCCGCTACTAAAATTGAAGAAATAAAACAAAAACTCGACGGCTTCCAACAAATTCTTTTAGAAGTTGGTACCGAAGTTTACAACCAAGCCAATCGAAGTACAGATGACGAAGATTTTGCAACTGTTTATGAAGATAACACGACGAAGATGACGAGTATGACTGTGGCCGAACATGGAACAGAAATTGACTTCCAAGAAGAAGATGATATTACTGTAG
Source organism: Xenococcaceae cyanobacterium (assembly GCA_051657945.1). Classification (GTDB taxonomy): domain Bacteria; phylum Cyanobacteriota; class Cyanobacteriia; order Cyanobacteriales; family Xenococcaceae; genus CAZJTL01. The sequence goes on from JBOFLQ010000186.1 coordinate 15,619, forward strand.
GCAGTAGCGGAAAAACCGATTTTGTCGATCGAACTGAGATTGACGATTACGAAGCAATCGACTAGTTCTTGTTACTATTTTATTTATATATGTTTTCTTGGCTGTAGCTTGCTACAGTACAGTTAAATATATCTATAATTAAACATCAATTACGAAACTATTAAGAATTGGCGCTCTATGGCAGGCGACTACTATCAAATCCTCGGCATATCTCGCGATGCAGACAAAGAAGAGATCAAACGTGCTTACCGTCGCCTCGCTCGGAAGTATCATCCCGATGTTAATAAAGAATCAGGGGCGGAAGAACGATTTAAAGAAATAAATCGAGCTTATGAAGTTCTTTCCGAACCAGAAACTCGCTCTCGATACGATCGCTTTGGCGAAGCGGGAGTTGGTTCTGGAGTCGGTGGACCGGGTGGTTTCGAATATGGCGATATGGGCGGTTTTGCTGATATCTTTGAAACTATTTTTAGTGGTTTTGGCGGTATGGGCGGTCAAACTACGTCCCGCCGGCGTAATGGCCCCGCTCGCGGCGACGATCTTCGTCTTGACTTGAAATTAGAATTTCGCGAAGCCGTGTTCGGCGGTGAAAAGCAAATTCGTATACCACATTTGGAAAATTGTCAAGCTTGTAGCGGCAGCGGTGCGAAACCTGGAACGGGCGTTAAAACTTGTTCTACTTGTAGTGGTAGCGGTCAAGTACGTCGCGCCACAAGAACGCCTTTTGGCAGTTTCGCTCAAGTTTCCGTTTGTCCCACTTGTAACGGCAGCGGGCAGGTAATCGAAGAAAAATGTAATGTCTGCGGCGGTGCGGGACGAAAGCAAGAAACCAAGAAGTTAAAAATTACCATTCCTCCAGGTGTGGATAATGGGACTCGTCTGCGCGTTTCTAACGAAGGTGATGCAGGATTGCGTGCAGGGCCAGCAGGCGACCTCTACGTCTATTTATTCGTGGAACCAGACGAAGAATTTACCCGCGAAGGCATTAATGTCAGATCGCAAATTACAATTAGTTATTTACAAGCAATCCTTGGTTGTCGCCTTGAGGTGAAAACAGTTGATGGATCTGAAGAATTGACAATTCCTCCTGGGATTCAACCAGATACGGTATTGACGCTGGAAAATAAGGGCGTACCCAAGCTTAATAATCCCACCAGTAGAGGCGACCATTTAATTACAATTAAAGTGGGAATTCCCACCAAAGTTAGCCCCGAAGAGAGAGAATTGCTAGAAAAACTAGCCAAAATTCGCAGTGAAAGCACGGCTAAAGGTGGAATAGAAGGATTCTTAGGAGGATTTTTTCACAAATGAATGACCCCTCTAATCAAGGGCAAGTACAAGGGCAGGACGGACTTTTGCATTCGGAGGAGGACTGTTTGCTGTGGTTTCCTCCGCTTATTGAAGTCCGTGAAACCTCCGAATTCAGTCCTTCACAAGGCACTGCCCCTTTACTAGACTTAAGGGGTACGCCATGTCCGATCAATTTCGTGCGTACTAAATTAAAATTAGAGCAAATGGAAGCTGGTTCTCTGTTAGAGGTTTGGTTAGATCCAGGCGAACCGATCGAACAAGTTCCTAATAGTTTAATTATGTCTGGATACGAACTAGAAATCATTGAAGATCGTAGTGAATATTTTGTTTTGAAAGTGCGGCGACCTTTAGCATCGTGAATAGTTCTTCGACTGCTCGATCGTTAGGCGATCGCGAAGCTTATTTGTCAACCCGCGATCGCTTCAAAGAAGAGGAATCGATCGCAACTGTCGTGGCAGTACAAGCGAATTTTTACCAAGTTCGCTTGGATGAATTTTTTGGAGGTGGTTTTTTACTATGTACTCGTCGGACGCGCCTCAAGAAAATCGGACAAAAAGTAATGGTTGGCGATCGCGTAGTTGTCGATCGATCTGACGATGGCACGGGGGCGATCTCTCAAGTTTTACCCCGTCAAACCGAACTACAGCGTCCTCCTATTGCTAACGCCCAGCAAATTCTGTTAGTTTTTGCTCTCGAAGAACCAAGTTTAGATACATGGCAGTTAAGTAAATTTTTGGTTAAGGCAGAATCTACTTCTTTGGAACTTTGCCTGTGTTTGAATAAAACGGATTTAATTGATGCAGCACAAAAAAAACAATGGCAGCAACGTTTGCAAGAATGGGGTTACGATCCTGTATTTGTTAGCGTTGCTTGCGATCTTGGCATAGACGAACTTGTCGATCGTCTCAAAGAAAAAATTAGTATTCTGGCAGGACCTAGTGGCGTGGGAAAATCTAGTTTGATTAATAAATTAATTCCTGCGATCGATTTGCGAGTTGGCGAAGTTTCGGGCAAACTACAAAGAGGTCGTCATACTACTCGTCACGTCGAATTATTCGAACTTTCTAATGGCAGTTTATTAGCTGATAGTCCTGGTTTCAACCAACCAGATTTAGATTGTCAGCCAGCAGATTTAGCTAACTATTTTCCAGAAGCAAGAAAAAGATTGAAAAAGGAAAATTGTCAGTTTAGTAATTGTTTGCATCGAGACGAACCCAATTGTGTGGTTAGGGGAAATTGGGAAAGGTACGAATATTATTTGAAGTTTTTGAATGAAGCGATCGCCAAACAAGAAGCAATACAACAGCAACCAAACGAAGAATCGAATCTAAAATTAAAAATTAAAGGTTCTGGCAAACAGGAATACGAACCAAAATTAGAAAGTAAAAAATATCGCCGTACCTCTCGTCGAGAAAGACAGCAAAATTTGCAGGGAAATATTTTACGCCATCAAAGCATTGAAGATTTGTGTGAAGATGCAGAAGATTTTTGAACCTCCCGTCGGCTTCGCTGACGGGATTCTCGCTTCTTAACCTCTTAACTAGACAATCCCCCCGATTAGCCCCCCTAAATTCGGGGGGCAACTGTTAAACCCTGCCCAAAATTCATGAGGCATGGAATCTGAGGAAACCTCAGATTATTGAATGCCGTCCCAAATCGGGCGGCACACTTTCGCGCCCGGTTACCTCGGAGAAACAGCGGCCGCAGACCTGAGTGTCTTCTTTTGGAAGAAAGATAAAACAAAAAATCTGCATAAAATCTGCATAAAAATTAATGCAAAACAAGAATAAAAAGCTTTCGGTTCTTACATAGAAGCTATTGGAAAGATAGCAAAATTTATCTAGGATACCGATACAAGGTCAGGTAAAAATAGATGATAAATAAGAAAAACCTAATCGTTATCGGTAACGGGATGGTTGGTCATAAATTCCTAGAGTTTATGGTTGGCAAAGAAGCAACCAAACACTGGAATTTAATTACTTTTTGTGAAGAACCTCGCGTTGCCTACGATCGCGTTAATCTTAGTGGATATTTTTCTGGTAAAACTGCCGCAGATCTATCTTTAGTAGAACCAGGTTTTTATGATGATAATGGCATTCAAATTCATATAGGCGATCGCGCCGCTAATATCGATCGCGCCAATAAAACTGTCTCTTCAGTTAATGGTTTAGAAATTACTTACGATAAATTAATTTTAGCAACAGGTTCTTATCCTTTCGTCCCACCAATTAAAGGAAAGGATGCCGAGGGAACTTTTGTCTATCGCACCATCGAAGATTTAGAACAAATGTCTGCTTACGCCAAAAATTGTCAGACAGGCGTAGTCATCGGCGGTGGTTTACTCGGTTTAGAATGCGCCAATGCACTCAAATCGATGGGGTTAAAAACTCATGTAGTCGAATTTGCGCCGCGATTGATGCCCGTCCAAATCGATGATGCTGGCGGCGCAATTCTTTGCAGCAAAATTGAAGAATTAGGTGTTACAGTTCACACCAATACAAATACGACAGAAATCGTCAGTCCCGACGGTAAAGTTAGCAAAATGATTTTTGCTGACGGTTCGGAATTAGAAACAGATATGATTGTCTTCTCTGCGGGTATTCGTCCCCGCGATGAACTGGGAAGAAATTGCGGTCTAGAAATAGGCAATCGGGGTGGTATTGTTATTAACGGAGAGTGCCAGACTTCCGATCCAGACATTTATGCGATCGGTGAATGCGCCCTCTATCAAAATCGTATTTATGGTTTAGTTGCACCAGGCTATCAAATGGCTGAAGTAGTTGCCGATCGCCTCTGCGGTAACTCTAATAATTTTGCTGGTGCGGATATGTCTACCAAACTCAAACTCTTGGGTGTAGACGTAGCAAGTTTTGGCGATAATTTTGCCCGCACTCCTGGCGCTAAAGAAATCGCGATCGCAGATAGCAACAAAGGAATTTATAAAAAACTAGTTGTTTCTGAAGATGGGAAATTTTTATTAGGTGGCATTCTCGTTGGTGATGCTTCTGACTACGGTACTTTCTTGCAATTCACACAAAACAAAATTGCCCTTCCTCCCTATCCAGAAGACTTGTTATTACAGCCACGAGAAGGTCAAACTAGTGTCAAGATGGGAGTGGATAGTCTCCCTGCTACGGCACAAATTTGTTCTTGCAATAACGTCACCAAAGAACAAATTTGTAAGGTAATTCACGAAGATAATGTTACCGACGTTCCCAGTCTAAAAAAATGTACCAAAGCGGGGACGGGTTGCGGTGGTTGCGTGCCTTTAGTTACCGATTTGCTTAAAACCGAACTCAAAAAAGCGGGAGTTGAAGTCAAGAATCATCTTTGCGAACACTTCCCCCATTCTCGTCAAGAACTTTATCACCTACTCAGAGTCGGTCAAATTCAAACTTTTAGCGAATTACTTGCTAAACATGGCAAAGGAATGGGTTGCGAAATTTGTAAACCCGCCGTCGCTTCCATGTTAGCTTCAACTTGGAACGCTCATATTCTCGAAACTCCCCACGTTGGTTTGCAAGATACCAACGATTACTTCTTAGCTAACATTCAAAAAGATGGTACTTACTCAGTAATTCCTAGAGTACCAGGCGGCGAAATTACTCCAGACCAATTAATTGCTCTAGGAGAAGTCGCCAAAGAATTCAATCTCTATACCAAAATTACAGGCGGACAGAGAGTAGATTTATTTGGTGCAAGAGTAGACCAATTACCCCACATTTGGCGCAAGCTAATTGACGCTGGCTTTGAATCGGGTCATGCTTACGGTAAAGCATTGCGTACCGTTAAATCTTGCGTCGGTAGTACCTGGTGTCGTTTTGGCGTACAAGATTCTACTGGTTTGGCGATCGAAGTGGAATTAAGATACAGAGGTTTGCGCGCACCTCACAAACTAAAATCGGCTGTTTCTGGTTGCACTCGTGAATGTGCGGAAGCGCAAAGTAAAGATTTCGGCATCATTGCCACCGAAAACGGTTGGAATCTCTATGTTTGCGGCAATGGTGGCATGAAACCCCAACACGCAGTTTTACTAGCTTCCGACATCGACAAAGAAACTTTGATTAAATATATCGATCGCTTCTTAGTTTTTTACATTCGTACTGCCGATCGTCTCGAACGTACTGCCACTTGGTTCAACAAATTAGAAGGCGGACTAGATTATCTCAAGCAAGTAATTATTGAAGATTCTCTAGGCATCTGTGACGAACTAGAAGCACAAATGCAACACTTGGTCGATACCTATCAATGTGAATGGAAAGCAGCGATCGAAGACCAAGAAAAATTAAAACGCTTCCGTCATTTCATCAATTCTGACACCCCAGATGCAAATCTCATCTACGTTGACGAACGAGGACAAAAACGTCCAGCTACCGAAGCAGAAAAAGTTATGACTGCTAAATTTTAAAAGGGGCTAGGGGTTAGGGATTAGGGGTTAGGGAAAAAGTATTTTATTGCTTATTCTTTATCCTCTAGTCCCTAGTCCCTAGTCCCTAGTCCCTAGTCCCTATTCCCTAAATTTATGATTCAAGCTTTACCAACCAACGAACAAACACTTCAATGGCTCGATATTTGTTCTCTATCCGATCTTCAACCAAATACAGGCGTTTGTGCCTTAATTGCAGGAGAACAAGTTGCGATTTATCGGGTAGAAACGTCATCGGGAACGCAAGTTTTTGCCCTGAGTAATTACGATCCTTTTAGCAAAGCCAATGTTTTGTCACGAGGTATTATTGGCGATCGCGCTGGCATCCTTAAAGTCGCTTCGCCTATTTACAAGCAAAATTTTAATTTGGCGACTGGACAATGCTTGGATGACGAGACGGTGATAATTCCCTCTTACCCCGTTCGGATCGATGGCGATCGCGTACAAATAGGCGTAAAAGAATAATGGATGTGTGTGGAAAGTTTAACTTGCTCTAACGTTGAAATTTTCAACAGGGGAAGGTTTGGATGACACTTTGTCTCGCAAATAGTAATTATTCTCATTTGTGAGACAAGCCGTTTGCTTCTCTTACCTATTGTCAAATTAATTTCTTTTTCACAGAAATTTTCAACATGAGAAGATCTAGATGACACTTTGTCTCGCAAATAGTAATTATTCTCATTTGTAAGACAAACCGTTTGCTTCCCTTAACTATTGTCAAATTAATTTCTTTTTTCTAGAAATTTTTGACATGAGAAGATCTAGATGACACTTTGTCTCGCAAATAGTAATTATTCTCATTTGTGAGACAAACCGTTTGCTTCTCTTAACTATTGTCAAATTAATTTCTTTTTCCCAGAAATTTTTGACATGAAAAGATCTCGATTACACTTTGTCTGACAAATAGTAATTATTCTTATTTGCCAGAGAAGTATGGCAAGTAGTTTAGGCATAATAATTTTTCTGCCATATTTATACATTGGATAAAAAAGACACTGATAAGTTTGACTGAATTGCTCGAATAACCGATCGCAAAACTAAAAACTTTGTCTACTAATGAAACAGATGCGATCGCAACCATGATTTTGGAAGAATTCTAAGACGCTTACATCAAATACTATGCTCTTTGTGATATTTTCAAGTATTCACTAAGCGCTTGGGCTTATAATAAAAATTCTTTTGTCAAATATTTTTTACAAGCTGTTACAGTTTGATTTTCGTGTCTAATTTGTTGCGGTAACGAAAAATAAAGCTTCTAGAGGCGTTTTCTAAAAATAGACACACGAATTCTGCAAATTCACATTTTTATGTTAGCCAAACCCTTATAACTTCGTCAAGATCTAGAAAATTGTTGACACGAATTTTGGTCATTTGAGCGTATGAACTTATATTAAGAAGAAAAATTGATTTAAATTTTAAAACTCAATGTCAAAAACTAAAAGAAAAAATTATTAAAACTGAGATCGGCGTTGCATTTTAATCGATCGCTTTTAGCTGAGTTGTCAATTTTTTTTTAGTACCAGTTTAGATGACTGAGTTGAGTAAGTCGAACATCTTTAGGGTGCAAACACCAACTAAGAACGCGAGCTTCAATCCTCAAACCTACGACGGGGTAATCGGCTGGATATTCAATATGTCGATCGGGTTCAGCCTCAACTTGCCAAAAGTGAATTAACTCCAGCAAAGCAGGAACGGTAGGTAGGTCGTCGAGCCGAACGAACACGCCAAATATTCGGCATTTTGTAACAATACCACTGACACTAGTGCCTGGCGGGTAAGTTATTATTAATGCCTCCCATTCCTGCTGTGTGAAGCTCATCTAAATCTTCTCGCCGCCTATATCACTAAAAAAATGAGAGGAATATATTCGGTAATCTTTTAAAGTATTCAGCAAGCGCTTTAGTTTGAGCTTTGCAAGCTCGATCGCAAATCATTTACAACTTCAGACACTATACCACTATGACACAAAGTCAGAAGTCGGGAGTAATAAACCTTTTGTAAAAAAGGTTTATTGCTTAAATTAATTGACTCATTATGGCAAATAAATTAGTAGATTATATCGAGCGAAAAAATCTCACCAAATGGCGAGATTTTTTCTAAACTGTAAATTGATTCGAGCTATTTAGCATCAAGTTCAGAGTCTTTTTTATTATGAAAACGAATTCCTAAAAAAACGTCGTAAAGAAAACTCCAGAAGTTTTTAGCTTTTAACAATCCTAGAGATTGCTCGCAACCTTTATCATCTAAAAGTGGCTTGGTAACATAGTAGGCTGATTGATACTTGTACCAAGGAATTGACGGCCAAAGATGATGGACTAAGTGATAGTTTTGTCCGAGGATTAATAAGTTGAGGATTGGACTGGGATAAACTCTGGCATTTTTCCAGCGATCGCGATCCTGAAAAGGACGATGTGGCAAATAATCAAAAAACAATCCCAAGGCAATACCAACTACTAAAGCAGGAACGAACCAAAAATTCATTACGAAGCCGATAAAATCATAATGAATACCTAAAGCAACAATAGTCACTAAAAATAATCTACTTAGAAACCATTCTAAAAGCTCGTATTTGCGCCAAAGTTTTCTTTTGAAGAAAAATATTTCATGATAGAAAAAACGCGCTGCAATTAGCCATAAAGGGCCACCTGTAGAGACATAATGATCGGGGTCATTGTCAGGATCGTTAACGTGAGCGTGATGTTGTAAGTGTACTCGCGTAAAGACGGGAAATGCAAATCCCAGCATCAAGGCGCTTCCGTGTCCTAAAATAGCATTGACGACGCGATCGCGATGGGCTGCATTGTGAGAAGCATCGTGAATCACCGTACCCGATAAATGTAAGGCAAGAACGTTTGCTAAAAAACAACACCAGTCGGGTATATTTCCGAGAAAATAAACACAGGTTGAAGTAATTATCAGCGTCAAAGCTGCCAAAAACATCAAAACGTTCGGGTTAAAACCGCCAGGAGGCTTAATAAATTCTTTGGGTGGTGACAGCAGCATCTGAGCCGACTGCATTGTTGTTTTTGCTCCTTATCATTCCTTTCCTTGCGTAGTTTACAATACAAGATGATAATTGGTAAAGATTTGTAAAAAAAACTCATCTTATCTACATAGAATACCCAGAAAATTTTAGTATCCCGTGGTGAACTCTATTTAGCATCTATAATACTGTAAATAATTTCTTGTTTTGCTCTGTTATATGACGCAAACAACTCAACACCTATATCTTCCCACTATGGGCTGCGGGACTTGGGCATGGGGCAATCGCCTGCTATGGGGATACAATGAAAGTATGGATGCCCAACTTAAAACCGTTTTCGATCTTTGTCTGGGCAGTGGCGTAACTTTGTTCGATACAGGTGACTCCTATGGAACGGGAAAATTAAACGGTCGCAGCGAACAACTATTGGGAAAATTTGCTGGAGAATATGCGGGTGCAAATAAGGAAAAGATTTGTATTGCTACCAAATTAGCTGCTTATCCTTGGCGGTTGACTAGTCAGTCTATGGTATCAGCAGCTCAAGCATCTGCCCGACGGCTGGGAAGAAATATCGATCTAGTGCAGATGCACTGGTCTACTGCTAATTATGCACCTTGGCAAGAAGGGGCGCTTTTAAACGGACTTGCCGATCTTTACGAACGTGGTTTGGTTAAAGGGGTGGGATTATCTAATTATGGCCCAAAAAGACTCAAACAAGTAGAGCAGAAGTTTCGCGATCGCGACGTTCCCATTAGTACTTTACAAGTTCAATATTCATTGCTATCTACTTATCCGGTCACGAATTTAGGAATTAAAGATGTTTGCGACGAGTTGGGAATAAAATTAATTGCTTACAGTCCTTTGGCATTGGGTTTATTGACAGGAAAATATTCTCCAAATAGTTCTCTACCAAAAGGAATTCGCGGTTTACTTTTCAGGCAATTGTTGCCAAAAATTCAACCTTTGTTGCTATGTTTGGGAGCGATCGCGCGATCGCGGCAAAAAACTATGTCTCAAGTAGCAATTAATTGGTGTATTTGTAAGGGATTTATGCCTATTCCTGGTGCGAAGAGTTTAGAACAAGCAAAGGAAAATATTGGTGCTTTGGGTTGGCAATTAGATAGGAGTGAAGTTGATGAATTAGATCGAGTTGCTGCTGGAGTCGATAAGGTGATGGTACAAAATATTTTTCAGACTCGCTAAATATTTTTTTTTCAAACCTCGATCGTATTTTCCGCAATTGCAATTATTACGATCGGAAGCGATCGACAAGCAAACCATGCGCGAATTTGATGAGACTTGTCTTACGTCGATCGATCCTTTAACTCCCGAACAAATTAATGCAATTCGGGAACGCGAACGAGTATCGCAACCTGTTTTTGCCAGATATCTTAATGTATCAAAAAATCTTGTTTCTGATTGGGAAAGAGGCAAAAAGAAACCGAGTGGCGCTGCGCTTAAATTACTTTGTTTGGTCGAAAAAAGAGGACTTAACGCGATCGCTTAAATTACAATCTCAAACGATCGATCTATTCAAAACTAGATCGCCACTCTTCAAAAACTAACGCGATCGCAAATAATTAAAATTAAATTTATTTGTGAGCGATCGCCACTCTTTAAAAATTAGTGCGCTCGAATTTATTTGTGAGCGATCGCTAATTTTGAAATGTGTTGAGATAAAGCACGATCGCTTATTTTTATTTATATAAAAGTTGGCATTTTAACGATGCATTTACCCTCAGACTGTTATATTGTATCTTGCAAGATACAATACATGTAATGAACCCTGTCCATCAAATTCGACTGCTAGAAACTGATGAAGGAACTGTTCCTTTTAAAGAATGGTACTTTTCTCTCAAAGACAAGGTGACAAAAGTTAGAATTCGACGACGTTTGGATCGTCTCGAACTAGGCAATTTTGGAGATACAGAATCAATCGGAGAAGGCATTTACGAGTTAAGAATTCATTTTGGTGCTGGATATCGAGTTTATTTTGCTCGAGTAGAAAACGTTATCATCGTTTTGTTAGGCGGAGGTATTAAGAAAACACAGTCAAAAGATATTGCTAAAGCAAAAAAACTTTGGAGGAAATATAAAAATGAAGCTCAAAGATATCCACGACAGCTTGGATCGTGAATTGACAGATCCAGAATATGTCGCAATTTATTTAGAAGATGCGCTTAATCAAGGATCGCCCGAAGAATTTTTTCAAGCTTTACGTAATGTCATTCGTGCCAATCAAGGAATGAGTAAAGTTGCTAGCGAGACAGATTTAGGTAGAGAAAGTCTTTACAAAGCTCTTTCGGAAACTGGCAATCCTCAATTTACAACCGTTCTAAAAATACTTTCTGCTCTTGGATTGAAGATCGCGATCGAACCATTATCCGATCGTTCATTGTGTGTAGAAACATAATTGCGAATCAAATCTACCTTTAAACTATTGCCACTCTTCAAAAAATAGCGCGATCGAATTTATTTTTGAGCGATCGCAATATTTTTCATGCTTTCAGAAAATTTTTATAATGATATTATAATAACAAGATTATAATAATCTTGATGCCGATACAAGTTATAAAAGAAGAGTAAATTATGCTGAAAAATCAAACTTTGATGAAAGTCGGGCTTGAAATAGACGTTCCCAAGTTAGGACAGCGTATTAGAGAAATAAGGCATCAAACAGGACGTACAATTACTCAATTAGCTGCTGATGCAGATCTTTCTGTGGCTAATTGGTATGCGATCGAGCAAGAGAGAGTAAAAGTTTTACCAATCGCTACTCTTAAGCGAATCGAACGAGTTTTAGGTGTTGACTTTGAGGTGGAAAAATCATGAGTAATTCTCAACCGTCGCGCCTCGAACAAATAGAAATTACTCTCGATCGCGTTGCTAACTTATTAGGGGAAACGGCAGGTAGAACGATCGCCAACGAAACAATAATCGAAGAACACGACCGCTTAATTAATGGATTAATTCAATCCGCTCAAGCAAATACCGAAGCCGTCGCTTCTCTTATCGATACTCAGCAGGAAATTCTTTATCGTATTGATGCGATGCAAGTTGAGATTCGGGATATGCAAGCCGAAGTTAGAGGAATACAAACCGAGAATAGAAGAATACTCGATCGATTGTTTGGAGACAATTCTCAGACTTAGTAAAATTTTGTTCGTGGTTTATGGTTTATTGCCCATGGTCGATCGCGATCGCCACTCTTCAAAAATTAGCGCGATCGAATTTATTTTTGAGCGATCGCTAATTTTAAAACGTGTTGAGATAAAGCTCGATCGCGAAGATTAAAACTAATCTGAATCCGAAAACAGCGATTCTAAATCTCGATATCCATTCACGACTCTTGCTATATCAATTCCATTTATTCTGGGATAATGGTTGCATTCCAAAGTCGCGGCGGAGTTTTTCTTGAAGTTTTTCAAAGACAATTTCTCCGTCTGTCAGTTGTCCTTTAGCAATTTGTTCGCTTACTTCTGCGATTTTTTGGCGAAGTTCTTCTATGCGTATTTCATCTGCTTGACTATTCTTTTCTTCTAGCAGTTTTAAGGCTTCAATAATCACCTGTTCTACTGTTTCATATCTACCTTTTTGGATTTGCGATTGAATAAATTTTTCTTGTTCGGTTTTAAGCGTAATATCCATCGATCGACTTTGATGTAAGTTTCTTGAGTCAAGCATAACAAGTCTGAAAATTCGCGATCGCTAATTTTGAAATGAGTTGAGATGCAGCGCGATCGCATAAATAGATCTTACTGTTAAGATCGATCGCCACTCTTCAAAAACTAGCGCGATCGAGCTAATTAAAATCAAATATATTAACGCTTATTTTCCAGAAATTCATCTACCGAAATTCCTGCTTGTCTAATCAAACTTCTGAGTAATCCAGGTGCTAATTCTCGATGATTGGGAACTGACAGAGTTGGTTTTGATTCATGCCAAAGAATCATGTGGCTACCAGTTTGATGGTCTAATACATAACCAAATTGCTCAAAAATTTTGACAGCTTGTTTACCAGAAATATTTGATAAACGACCCATCTAAACTATAACCTCACCAATAAATGATTGAAATTCTCGAGCAAGATATGGTTTACCATGTTTGGCTCGAACGTGAAGATAACCTCGAATAGCATCTTTGATATTTTCAATCGCTTCATCCATAGTTTTACCTTGACTAACACAGCCAGGAAGTTCGGGAACTTCAGCCACATAACCTTGATATTCTGAATCAAAGGTAAAAATTACTTGGAATTTCATCTTTTTTCACAAAGCATTTTTACTGATTAGCATAGTCTAACTAAAAATTAGCAAAGGCGATCGCGTTATTTAAACTAACTCTAATATCGAGCGATCGCTAATTTTGAAATGAGTTGAGATGCAGCGCGATCGCCTAAATCGATCTTACTGTTAATTCGCGATCGCCACTCTTCAAAAATTAGCGCGATCGCCTTTTAATTTAAATAATTTTTTATTCAAAAAATACACATCATTTGGTTTCTTTGTTTATTCTTTATTTCGATCGGCATAATCTGTAAAAAATTGGTATCGAAGCAAAAAGTGTTTCGATTCTGTTTCTATTTATTATCTATTTGATGTCTATTTTATTTCGATATTGTATTTGTTTTATAAATCTGTATTTTTTGCAAAATTTTTGATGAAATGTAGATAATAAAGAGGAAAATAAACAATTAATTGGTTTGATTAAGGTATTGTTTTTGGAAAGTAAATCTACGTTTTTTTAGAAACAAAAAAGTTAACGCTCATGAAGATTAACATTTTAAAGACAACCCTTGCTACAACTGCATTATTTACTGCTATATCTTGTTTAGTTCAAGTTCCTGCAAAAGCTTTCGACCTAGACTTTAGCCATGAACCAAACGAAACAATATACAATTTTAGACTAGATACTGATGCAAAAAATACAGACACTCCGCAAAATAATTTGGGCTCGTATCTAAAAGGTGTCACTAGCTTTAATGTTTTACAAAAAGATCCGACAGACTCTCAATACAAACTAATCACTCCACCAGCTACATATTTTCCAATACTAACCGCTAAAAAATATGTAGCTGGCAGTATAAATGATGTAAATTTAAGTACTTTTAATGTTTTTAACACTACTAGGGACATCGTTCAGTATTCTTTTAATTACCAACGTCCAAACCTAGGCTTGGGACAAGAGACTTTCTATATTTTCGTTGCTAATAATTTAGGATTAAATTCTTCTACAGATTTAATTGAGTCTTTAAGTGGTTTGTCAAAGGTTAAAGACTCAAACATACTTGTTAAGGCAGGTGACAATCCGGTAGGAGAGCTAAGAGATTTCCAAATTTCTAATCCTAATCCTAATCCCAAACCAGAAGTTCCTCCAACTAAAAAAACTCCTGAATCTAGTAATTTAATAAGTTTGTTAGCTTTAGGTACTTTAGGTGTGGGATTAACACTAAAGCCCAAGAAAGAAAGTGTTTGTAAAACTGCATTCTAATTAACATTTAAATATTCAATCGAAAAACTTCCTGAAACTATGAAAAGTACTCAGCTTTTACTTTTACTCGCTAGTAGTAATACTTGTTGTTATCTATTAGCTGCAATGCCTGTTCAAGCTCAAATAACACCAGATGGATCTATTCCGACGGAAGTTAATCAATCTGGTAACGTGTTTGAAATTACTGGAGGCGCAGAAGTAGGAAGCAACCTGTTTCATAGTTTTCAGGATTTTTCTGTCCCTACTGGTAACGAAGCTTTTTTCAATAACGCTGACAACATCACCAATATCATCAATAGAGTAACGGGTGGTTCTATCTCCGATATTAATGGTTTAATTAGAGCTAATGGTAGTGCCAACTTATTCCTAATTAATCCAGCAGGAATTGTCTTTGGACCAAATGCTAGTCTTAATATTGGCGGTTCGTTTTTAGGAAGTACTGCTAGTAATCTATTGTTTTCTGATGGTACAGAATTTAGCGCTACGAATACTCAAACCAAGCCACTTCTAACCATTAATGCGCCTATTGGTTTGCGATTGAGAGATAATCCAGGCACTATCATTAATCAATCATCTGTTGGTTTAACAGTAAAACAAAGTCAAACCTTAGCGCTAGTAGGTGGTGATATAAAACTTGAAGGTGGAAGCTTGACTGCGCCAGGAGGAAATATCGAACTGGGAAGCGTATCGCCTAACAGTATAGTAAATATAGCTCCAGCAAACCAAGGTTTTACTCTAGGATATAAAGATACAAGCAATTTTCAAGACATTCAACTTTCTAATGTAGCTCTCGTCGATACTAGCGCTCCTAATGGTATTAGGGCTGGTGCTATTAACGTCCAAGGTAGGCGCGTAACACTTACTAATGGTTCTCAGATTTTTTCAACAAATAGAGGAAACGAAGCCGCAGGATTAATAACGGTTAATGCTTCTGATTCTGTTGAATTGAGTGGTAGAAACAACTTACGCGCCAAAAACTCTTCCATCTTCACTCAAACTGAAAGTAGTGGATCGGCAGGTGATTTAAATATTAGTACCAAGAAACTAACTGTATCTGGAGGTGCAACAATAGTTTCAGCTCCCGGTAGAACAGGTGCTTCATCGGGAGCAATCAAGATCA
The DNA here is from genome assembly GCA_051657945.1 of Xenococcaceae cyanobacterium. Classification (GTDB taxonomy): domain Bacteria; phylum Cyanobacteriota; class Cyanobacteriia; order Cyanobacteriales; family Xenococcaceae; genus CAZJTL01. Next base: position 30,949 of record JBOFLQ010000186.1, read on the forward strand.
CTGCTTCTGATTCTGTCAATGTAACTGGTACGAGAGCCGATCTTCAAGGTCCAAGTGGCATATCTGTTATAGTTCCATCAGGATTCGCAGGGAATGGAAAGGATTTAACTATTGAAACTGGAAAACTATTAATTGAAGATAGGGGTAATGTATCAGCTAGAACTATTGGTGTGGGAAAAGCTGGCAATCTAAATGTAACCGCTTCAGAGATAGAAGTAATTGGAGCGCCAAAATTTATTTCAGGTTTAACTAATAGTAGTCTTAATACTCAAGCCGAGCGAGGATCTACAGGTGACGCTGGCAATTTGATGATTAGTACGAAAAGATTAACTGTCACTGATGGAGGATCTGTATCTACTGTCACCGTTGCTCAAGGTAATGGAGGAAACTTAACTATAAATGCTTCAGAGTTTGTTAAACTCAGCGGAACAAGAGAACAAGCAAATTTAGTTCAAGGTAGTAGCGGTGTATTTGTTTCTGCCGAGTCAAATTCTACAGGTAATGGCGGTAATTTAACTCTTACTACTAAAGAATTAACAGTAGAAAAAGGAGCAAAAATATCTGCCGATACCTTGAGTACTGGTAAAGCAGGTAATGCTACTTTAAACGTCGATCGCCTGATTGTTCGAGATGGCGGACAAATAAGAAGTGGTTCGCTTTTAGGTAATAATCCTGTCAGTAGCGATCGCGGTGCGGGTGGCAATTTAACTATTAATGCTACCGACTCCGTACAAGTAATTGGTACTGGTGCGATCGGTACTAGTCCAGTTATCAGTAGCTTGTTTACTCAAGCACAAGGAACGGGAAATGCTGGTAACTTAAATATTTTCACGCCTAACTTAACTGTTCGAGATGGTGCTGAAATTAACGTCAGTGCAGTTGGATTAGGACAAGCAGGTAAGTTAACCATAAAAAGCAATAATACTCAACTCGACAAAGGAATAATTACCGCAGCTACCGCCAATGGAGAAGAAGGCGGCAATATTTCCCTACAAGCAAACGATCTTTTACTATTGCGCAATAGTAGCAAAATATCCGCTCGAGCAACTGGTGAAGCTAGCGGCGGTAACATTAATATCGATGCTGGATTTGTCGTTGCTAATCCCAACCAAAATAACGACATCATCGCCAATGCACAAAGAGGAAGAGGCGGTAATATTAATATCGCTACCGATGGCATTTTTGGACTGCAACAAGGCAAAGCAACCCCAGATAATCAAACCAACGATATCGATGCTAGTTCCGATTTTGGTTTCAATGGCAACATTTCAATTACCACTCCAGATATCAACCCAGTTAAAGAAAGAGTGCAATCACCAGAAAGCGTTGTCGAACCAGAAGAAATGACAGCACAAGCTTGTCGCCCAAACGAAGTAGCTGACAAAATCGAAAATAACACAGAAAGTACTTTTACAATTTCTGGTAGAGGCGGTATGCCTCCAAGTCCTACCGAACCACTTATCAAAGATGTTATTAGAGTTGGCGGCGAACTATCCAAACCGCGATCGAACTCTGAAAACGTCATTAAAACAGCACAAGCTTTACTCGAAGGAAAAAAGACGATCGACTTCGATCGCCATACTAATAAACAAGAATCTAAACTAGTTGCGATCCAAACCAATCAGACAAAAAAAATCCACTCAGAAGACATCGTACCCGCAAGAGGAATGATGATTAACGAAAAAGGACAAGTCGTTTTAACTGCCTATCCTACATCCATCAACGGCGATCGTCTTCCCGTCAATTCCATCAACTGTCAAAGTTAAAATAGAAAGTGCCGATCGACTCTTTTTCTCTCTCTGCGCCTCTGCGCCTCTGCGCGAAACAAAATATGTTCTTTTTACCGCAACTTAGTATCAGTAGGGGGCAGAGAAGGCACGAATCGCCTCTCTACAATTGAGAAAACAACGTCTCCCAATTTGTTGTAGCAGGTCTCGAACCAGAATTAACAATTTCAAAAGTTTTTCCAACCGTGGCAGGATAAAACAAACATTCTACACAAGCGGCAGCTACATCAATTCTACTCGTATCTCCAGTTAAAGTATCTCCCGTACCCAAAACTACGGCTGATTTTCCGTCGGTTTTAGCTTTTAATAAAGTATTGAGGTCGTAAGATGTGTAAGGGCCGTCAATTAATCTACCAGGACGGATAATTGTATAAGGTAAACCCGAATCTACGATCGCTCGTTCGCCTGCTTGTTTGGCATCGAGTACGCCAAACGCATTAAGAATTTTGAAAGGAAAATTATCTTTACGCAATACCCCACAGGAAGAGATAAACACAAATCTTTGTAGCGTTTGAGGTGCGGCGGCTACTAAGTTTTTGACTCCTTCTGCATCCACTTGTTGCGGACTACTTTGGGGAGAGAGAAAATTAAAATCCCAACGCAAAGATGGAAAAGCTGTCGTACCAGTGCAGCAAATAATGTGGGTAACGTCTTGTATTGCTTTCGGTAGAGTATCGGGATTGCGAGTATCAGCTTCGACTAAATCGACTTTGCCATCAAACATCTTTTCCGCTTTGCTAGTGCTGCGTGTCATAGCACGAACGGCAAAACCTTTTTCAAGTAGTTTGGCTACCGTTAGCTGTCCGACACCGCCAGTTGCTCCAGCGACAAGTACCAATCTTTCTTGTGTCACGATCGCTCCTCGATTTAGACTAGCTATTTTTTATTTACTTTACAATTCTTTTTGCCTTTGGGTGTCTACCTTTAGAGGGGATTATCTTCGAGTGGGCGATCGCTTGTCTTTTAGAATATAACCAACACTTTAGTTTCGATCGCCCAACCAATCATGAACGACAATTCATCTACAGAAAAACCAACCTCTTCAGAATCAGAAAAAAAACAACCGCTTGGACTTTGGCGTTGTCTAATCGGTGCTACTATTGCTGGCAGTTTGGCATACGCTTGTTATTCGATGACTGCGGCGATCGCGCAAACTTATGCAGGCAAACCAATTGTTTCTAATAATCAGCTAACTGTTAATATTGCCAGTGCGGTACGAACTTTAGTAGTCGGTATTGCTAGTTTGGGAACTTTTGTATTTGCTTTTGCAACTGTTGGTTTGATTGCTCTTTTTATTCAACTGGCAATTCAAAGTTTCCAACAAAATTCTAAGACTTCTAGCAATAATTAAGTCAGCATATCGATCGCTCCCTATTCCCTTTTTTGGTAATTAAGATTACTCTTTTTTTATGACCAAAATATTCGATCGAAGGGCGATTTTTTTATGGCTAGTGAAAAACAAATTGCCTTACTAAAGGAAGGCGCAAACATTTGGAATGAATGGCGAGAAAATAACTCACAAACAACTATAGATTTGAGCGATGCCAATCTCAGTAATCTCGATCTTAGTGGCGCAAATTTAAGTCAAATTCAGCTTATCAAAGCTAATTTTTATCAATCTAATCTCAGTAATACCGATTTTAATAATTCAAATCTTAGTTACGTCAATTTTCGCGGTGCTAACCTCGATCGCGCTAATTTAGAAAGCGCAAATCTCGACTATGCTATTTTCAAAGCAGCAATAGTTACAGCTAAGACAATAATTGAAGAAAAATGGCGGACTGTTTGGTCGATTGTCAATCGAGAAACGCTTAAAATAAATCTCCAAAACAAAGATCTCAGTAATAGTAATCTTTTTGGTGTCGATTTTAATAGTATTGACCTGAGTAAAACTAACTTTACTAAAGCTAATTTAAATTGTGCCAATTTTAGTAAATCTGAGCTTCGTGAAACAAATTTGAGTGGAGCTAATCTTTATAAAGCAGATCTTAGCGATGCTTATCTTCTCAAAGCAAATTTAAAACAAGCCAATCTTAATAATGCGAATCTTGATGGCGCTTATCTTCGCGAAGCTAATTTAAATTATGCCATTTTAAAAGCAGCACAAATCACTCAGAAAACTATTATCGAACAAAAATGGCGAACTGTTTGGGAAATTCTCAACCAAGAAGACATCGATCGCAATTTTCGTCATTTAGATCTGAGTAAAATTTATTTTGTGGGTGTAAATTTTGAAGCAGCTAACTTAAGTTATGCCGACTTGCGCGCTAGCAATTTGTGTGGTGCTGACTTAAGCCAAGTAAAATTAGATAAAGCCGATTTACATGGTGCTTTTTACGATTTGCATACTCAATTCCCGACAAATTTTTCTCCCCAACAAGTGGGTATGATTCTTCGCAGCGATCGACATCTAAGTGATGATACAGTTATGTTTGCAGTTCAAAATTCACATAAACAATCTAAAACTAATATTTTCGATTTTGGTTTTTTAAAGAAAAAATTTTTTCGCTAATAACCAATGACAAACAAGCAACAACCTTCAATTAAAATTACCGTCAAATTATTTGCCGCCTATCAAGAAGCTTACGGTGTTTCCGAATTAAAATTAGACTTGGCATCGCCAGTTTCTGCCGTCGGAGTTTTAGATGATTTGCTCGATCGTCAACCACAACTCGAACCTTTACGCAAGCTTACCCGTTTTGGCGTAAACCTTCAATTTGTCGATGGCAATACCATACTTCAAGATGGAGACGAATTAGTACTCATTCCTCCCGTTAGTGGAGGATGAACGAACTATTGTTTCTGACACAAATTTTCATCCACCTCGGTATAACTAAAAGTTCGATCGAACCACTTTCGTTCGATTTGTTTTACTTGGGGACTTTCAATAACCGAATCAACTAAACTCTGCCATTGTCGATCGCGAGGAGGAATTATCATACCGTAGCGATCGCAAGTTAAAGGTTGTTCTGGTAATAATGGATAATCTTCCGAAGCTAATTGTTGTAATGCAGCTTCTGCTCTTAGTAAAATACCGTCGCTAACAAACGCATCAATTCGACCTTGTTTTAGTGCTTGTACGCCTCTGGTTCTTCCTGTTATCCCTTGAAATTCTTCAAAATTAGCTGAAGGATAACGTTCTTTGACAAAATTTTCAGCGGTAGTATTGCCGATCGAACCGATGGTTAATCCTTGTAAATTAGCATTCAAATTAAATTTATCTTCGTCTGCTTTTCTAGTGAGAAATTGAATTCCCGTCACAAAAAAAGGCTGAGAAAAAGCAAATTTATTTTGAAGATTTTCAAGAATAGTATTTGGGCCGCATTCCAAATAAACAGACCGATCTTCAATTAAACTAAAACGATTAAAAGCAGTGGATTTTAACAACCTAATCGTCAGAATATTAGTATTTAACTTGTGTTTGATTTGTTCTTGAAGTAGGTCGATAAAATCGAGACAATAGCCAGTCAAATTGCGATCGGCATCCAAATAACCAAAGGGAGCAGCATCCTCCCTTACCGCAACTTTGATTACACCAGTTTTCTGGATTTCCGCTAATACGGTTTGAGCGTTAACTCGCACGGGAAAAATAACCGCTAGGAGAATCAGCGCGATTGCATTGCTGGGTTTCAACATACTCAGCACCTCAAAACTTTTCTAAGGATAAAAACTCAATTGAGGTAATCCCATTGTTTCTTCCCATCCCATCATCAAATTTAAACACTGTACTGCTTGACCTGCTTGTCCTTTGATTAAATTATCAATAACAGACATGACAATAACTCTATCCGTACGCGGATCTACCTCAATACCGATGTAACATAAATTAGTGCCGCAAGCCCATTTAGTTTGTGGATAAATGCCACTAGGCAAGATTTTTACAAAAGGAGAAGAACGATAAAAAGCGCTGTAAATAGTAATTAAATCTTCCCGAATCAAACCAGGATCTCTAAGAGTGGCGTAAACTGTAGACAAAATCCCTCTCACCATTGGGATTAGATGGGGAGTAAACTGAACCTTTATTTCTTCTCTGGCTAAATCGCTGCAAATTTGCTCGATTTCTGGTGTATGTCTGTGAGCGGCTACTCCATAAGCCCCCAAGCTATTATCTGCTTCGGCTAAGAGTAAACTTGTTTTCGCTTGACGACCACCCCCAGAAGTTCCCGATTTAGCATCGATAATAGCAGTTTCTGGGACGATTAAACCCTGTTTGAGCAAAGGAGACAGAGCTAGCAAGCTAGCAGTCGGATAACATCCAGGACAGCCAATTAAAGATGATTGCTTGATGCGATCGCGATATAATTCTGGCAATCCGTATACTGAAGTAGCGGCAGTTTCTCGATCGGTTCGTTCTTTTGTATACCAAGTGGTATAGGTATCCAAATTGCTAAAACGATAGTCAGCAGATAAATCTAAAACCTTACATCCCGCCTTTATTAACCTAGGCGCTATATCGCAAGCAAGACCGTTAGGTAAACCAAGAAAGACTACTTGACAACGATCGGCCACTACATCTAAATCGATCGCCTCAATATTTAAATCGAGACAATGACCGAGATGGGGATAAAGCGAAGCATATTGTTTTCCAGCACTGCTATCGCCACCCAAATAAACGATTTCTACTTCGGGATGTTCGAGCAACAACCTGACCAATTGTACTCCGCCGTATCCAGAAGCTCCAATAATTCCGACTGGCACACTCTTCGATTTACTCATGCTTTTTTTCTTCTCTAATTCCTAAGAGAATACGGTTTAATGTGTCAAATTAATATTTATTTCACAGAAATATAAAGTGTTATCTTAACCAGTATTGTTTGAAATAGGTATATTTTTGCAGTTTGTTTGAAAGCTTGTTAGTTTATCGCGACTCTTTTTGATGCTTAATCTCGATCGCAACTCCTAAAAGGCAGGAAACTTAGTAAATAACATGCGATCGCTATCCCCGTCCAGTGTTTGAGTATTACTGGCAATTAAATTTTACAAAAGTTAACAAAAAGATATACACTGTAAAAAGTAGTCCTTTTGGACGATCTTTTTGAAAAAATCGCTCGTTCGAGATTTGGGAAATTAAATGTCAAATACTTTTAGCCAAAAGTATTTGATTGACCTCTTTATTAAGATAAACCTATGTCATTTACCGTAGATTCAGCTCGTAATATTTTTCCTAGTACCTTATCTGCCGATGTCGTACCTGCAACTATCGCCAGATTCAATCAACTGAGCGCTGAAGATCAACTAGCATGGATCTGGTTTGCTTATCTTGAAATGGGTAAAACAATCACGGTTGCCGCCCCTGGCGCAGCTAGTATGCAATTTGCAGAAGCAACCTTGAATCAAATCAAGCAAATGACTCCCAAAGAACAAGCACAGGTAATGTGTGACCTGGCAAACCGTTCTGACACTCCCATTTGCCGAACCTATGCCACTTGGTCGCCCAACATCAAACTAGGTTTTTGGTTTCAGCTTGGAGAGTTGATGGAACAAGGAAAAGTTACCCCAATTCCACAAGGTTATCAACTTTCTGCCAATGCCTTGGCTGTGCTACAAACAGTTATGGGGTTAGATTCGGGTCAGCAAATCACGGTTTTGCGTAATACCGTAGTAGATATGGGCTTCGATTCTGCCAAGTTAGGCAGTTATAGCCGAGTTACTGAAGAAGTCGTCGTTCCTAAAGAAATATCGCAACGGACTCAAGTTGCTATTGAAGGTGTTAGCAATAAAACAGTCTTGGAATACATGAACAACATGAACGCCAATGACTTTGATACTTTAATTAATTTATTCGCTCCCGACGGTGCATTGCAACCTCCTTTCCAAAAACCGATCGTCGGAAAAGATGCAGTCCTTCGATTTTTCCGAGAAGAATGCCAAAACCTCAAATTGATTCCAGACAAAGGTGTTTCCGAACCAGCAGAAGATGGTTACACTCAAATCAAAGTTACTGGTAAGGTGCAAACTCCTTGGTTTGGTGCTGGTGTAGGAATGAATATGGCATGGAGATTTTTGCTTAATCCCGATGGAAAAATCTTTTTTGTCGCGATCGATTTGTTGGCATCTCCCAAAGAACTATTAAACTTTGTTCGCTAGAGAAGTCAAGCAATGTAGCTAAATCTTAAATAATTATAAGTGAGCGCTTTCGATCGAAGGGCGCTTTTTTTGTTGTACTCAAAGAAGCAATTCGTTAAGATATAGTGACTTTACATAAGTTAATACAATTCTCATCATGCAAGCAGTTAATAGTGAATGGTCACAGACAGAAGATAATATAGCTCAAACAGTTTTGAAGAGAGCTTACGAACGAGAAATTGGCGCATTAATGGAACAAGTTCGCGCCCAAGCAGGTTCGATCGCCAAAATTGAGGATATGTGGTCTCTGCACGATTTTTTGAGCGCTAGAAGACACGAAATTGATGGCAAGTATGACAGCAGGGAATCGGGCAGGTTGTTTGTGTTTGCCAGATTGCTTAAAGAAGGCTGGTTGCAACTTGATGAATTAGAGGGTTTAGATCGAGGCAAGATTACCAAAATATCAGTTCTCGCTCGTATGTAAACTTGAAAATTGTAAAGTTTCAAGGTTCTTTTTTTTTGGCAATTATCGGTTAACTCTGCGGCGATCGCAACAACAGTCATCATCAATAAATATATTTTTTTTTGCATAATATGTTATTTTTGCGGCGATCGCTTTACATTAATATTTTAATTTTTCAATTTTTTTTCCAACAAAATAGCCAATCCTGCGGCAATAACTTCTGCAAAAATACTCACGACGCGAAATAATGCTACACAACTGAGAATTGCACCTGAAGGGAATTGTGAGGGAGGAAGTAGGGCGATCGCGGTGGCTTCAAATACGCCTATACCTCCAGGCGCACCTGGTACGAGCAATCCTAGCAACCAAGCAAAACTAAAAACACTGAGTAATTGAGGAATGCGATCGAAACCGATCGGCATTAATGCCAATAAGGTAAGTAAAAAGCCGCTACCTCGAAACAATAAAAAACCTAGTTCGCCTAATAATGGTAGCCAGGGATAGCAATCGAGTCCGATATTTTTTGCTTCTGTTGCACCTTTTTTTGACTTACTCAATTTATGTACGATCGGATTGAGAATGCGCGGCTCAATTCCTACTAGAACGGAAATTAAGATTAAAATCTGTAATACTAAAATCCAGATATTAGTCGCTGTTTGAACTAAACCGATCGCGCTGCTAGCTAATGCAATAATTAAAGCCGCCGCCGCCATTAATAAAGGTTCTAATAAAACGCTGAGACTCGCTACGGCTATAGATCCGCCAATTTTTGAGATCTCATTTATGCGTCCGTAAAAATGCCAAACGTTACCAGGTATATATTTATAAATATTGGTTCTCAGATAAACTAAGATTGCTTGCCATGGCGCGATCGGTTGTTTGAAGATGTCAAGAATCCAACTCCAAACCCAAGCAGACCAAATATGGGCTAGCAAGGTAACGAGTAGGGCAAGTGCGAGCATCAACCAGCCAGCGCGATCGATCTGTATTGACGTAACATCTTGCCAGCGATCTTTAAAAGCTTTGATGACAAAAAATAAAGTTCCGCCAAAAATGAACCAGCGTAAATAGGGTTTGATAGCGACTAGTAATGTTTTCATTTAATCGTTAATTTAACCTTTTCATGATATTCGTGTAACCGTTCTAGCAACCGTCAAAATAAATAATCAAATTATCGGTATTCTTATTTTTTGCGGAAGAGTAACTCTCAAAGAGATTCTTATTCTCGATCGCATTTTAAGATGAAGCCGCGAGAATAACCCAATCGATCGCACTTGACAAATGCAATTTCAATCTTTTATTTTCGTTCAATTTTTTCTGCTAGTTTATACGGCTTATTTATTATTAAGCAAAAATTTTAAAGCTCAAAACATTTTACTGTTAATTGCCAGTTACATATTTTACGGTTATTGGGATTGGCGATTTTTAATCTTGTTATTTGCTTCAACTTCGCTCGATTTTTTTATTAGTAAAGGTATTTATAATACTGACGATCTCCGTCAAAAAAAGTTGTTGTTAACTTGTTCGATCGTTGCTAATTTATCACTGCTTGGATTTTTCAAATATTTTAATTTTTTCGCTGATAGTTTTACCAATTTTCTGAATTTAATTGGCGTACGGGCAGACGAACCCACTCTTAAAGTTATTTTGCCAGTAGGAATTTCTTTTTATACTTTTCAAACTCTCAGTTATACGATCGATGTTTATCGAGGACAATTAAAGCCAGCCAAAAAATTACATGATTTTGCTCTGTATTTATCTTTTTTTCCGCAGTTAGTAGCTGGGCCGATCGAAAGAGCTACTCATCTTCTACCGCAAATTCTCGCACCGCGTAAAATTGAATTAGACCAAGTCAATGCTGGTATATTTTTAATTCTTTGGGGATATTTTAAAAAATTATTTGTTGCCGATAATATCGGACAAGTTGCTAACCAAGTTTTCGATAATTACAGTCAATATAAAGGGCTGGATTTAGTTATTGGTATTTTAGCTTTTACCATCCAAATATACTGTGATTTTTCTGCTTATTCCGATATTGCTAGAGGTTTGGCAAAATTAATGGGATTCGATTTAATGCTCAATTTCAAATTACCATTTTTTGCGATTAATCCTAGCGATTTTTGGGCGAGATGGCATATTTCTCTATCTACTTGGTTGAAAGATTATTTATATATTCCGTTGGGAGGAAATCGAAAAGGAGAACTTAAAACCTATCGCAATTTATTTCTCACCATGTTGTTAGGAGGATTGTGGCATGGTGCGGCATGGAATTTTGTAATTTGGGGTGCATATCAAGGTGCAATTTTAGTTATTTACAGATTTTGCGACAAAAATCCCGAACATATCGATCCTTGGAGTGGTAAATATCCTTACTACCGAGTTGTAGGCAAAATGTTGTTGATGTTTATTCTTGCTAACATCGGTTGGGTTATTTTTCGCTGTTCTTCGATCGGGCAAATTACTTACATTCTGACTAATGTCGGTTTTAGTATTTCAGAAAAAACATTTGAATTTGTTTATAATTTTTGCTTGTTTGGTTTGCCTTTATTGTTAGTGCAAATTTGTCAGTATATTTCTCGCGATTTATCGATCGTTACTAAATTAAAAGCTATTTTTAAAATTCCAGTTTATAGCTTTTTTCTAATTTGTATATTTATTTTTGCTATGCGTCAATCGGTTGAATTTATTTATTTTCAATTTTAGTTAGAGATTTGACAAAACAAAAATAATTCCCCGAGCGCAATAGTTTTAAAGCAAACTCATAACGACTCCAATATAGACTGGTAACTTCTCACCGTAATCGAAGAAAAAGAAACTTGTTTATAAAGTGGACGCACCAATGGCAACCAAAAATAATTCCTCGAGCGCAACAGTTTTAAAGCAAACTCATAACGAC
>JBOFLQ010000187.1:0-3272 GCA_051657945.1 Xenococcaceae cyanobacterium
AACGAATCCAATCTAGATCGTTGACGAATAATTCTCAATTTTTTTGGGAAAGAATTTGTTTATTTATTACTGCGATCGCAACCAAAGAAACCTTTTCTCAAACGCAATAGTTTTGATGGCGAAGTCATAACGACTCCAATCTAGATAATTGACGAATAGTTCTCAATTTTTTGGGGAAAGAATTTGTTTATCTATTACTGCGATCGCAACCAAAGAAACGCTTTTTTAAACGCAACAGTTTTGATAGCGAAGTCATAACGACTCCAATCTAGATAATTGACGAATAGTTCTCAATTTTTTTGGGGAAAGAATTTGTTTATCTATTACTACTTTTGCTCTCCGTCAACGGGAACGGAGTTGCGCTATAATTACATAGTTTAGTTTGCCTAAAAGAGACAAATTAAACTATTTTTTTATTTAAAAAATCAGCATTTATCTGTTAGTAATTATGTCATCAGATCGATCCCAACAGCCAAATCAGCCTCATTCTTCTTTGGAAGAAATTCGTGCTACACGCATTGAAAAAATTGAAGAAATTAAAAATTTGGGATTGAATCCATATGAATATAAATGGGAAGTTACCGATCGCGCTGCTGAATTACAAGAACGATATGCCGACCTTGAAAATGGTAAAGAAGTTGAAACTGAAGTATCTGTAGCTGGACGCATTATTGCTCGTCGCATTATGGGCAAACTAGCTTTTTTTACAATTCAAGATGAAACTGGCTCGATTCAATTGTATTTAGAAAAGAAAAAAATTGACGAGCAAATGACAGATTTATCAGTAGCTTTTAATCATCTTAAAAAGTTGACAGATACTGGCGACATTTTAGGAGCAAAAGGAAGTGTTAAAAGAACAGATAAAGGCGAACTTTCTGTTTACGTTAGTGAATATGCAATCCTAACCAAATCTCTTTTACCTCTACCCGATAAATGGCATGGTTTGACAGATACAGAAAAACGCTACAGACAGCGTTATGTCGATTTAATTGTCAATCCAGAGGTAAGACAAACTTTTCGCCGTCGCGCGCAAATCACTGCCTCAATTCGCCGTTATTTAGAAGAAAAAGATTTTTTGGAAATTGAAACTCCCGTATTGCAAAGCGAAGCTGGTGGTGCAGATGCGCGTCCTTTTGTTACTTATCACAATACCTTGGAGATGGATCTCTATCTCCGCATTGCCACAGAATTGCATCTAAAACGGTTAATTGTCGGCGGTTTCGAACGAGTCTTTGAGTTGGGGAGAATTTTCCGCAACGAAGGTATTTCTACACGTCACAACCCAGAATTTACTTCGATCGAAGTTTATCAAGCCTACGCAGACTACTTCGATATGATGGAGTTGACAGAAAATTTAATTAGTACTGTCGCCAAAGAAGTTTTAGGTACGACTAAAGTTACTTACCAAGAACAAGAGATAGATTTAACCACTCCTTGGCAAAGAGCAACCATGCACGAATTAGTGCAGCAACAAACTAATTTGGATTTCAACAAGTTTACAAGTTTTGAAGAAGCCAAACAAGCTGCTATTGAAGCAAAAATTGCAGTATCAGAAGATTGTCAGTCGATCGGCAAATTACTAAACGAAGCATTCGAACAAAAAGTAGAAGAAACTTTAATTCAACCTACCTTTGTCATCGATTATCCAGTAGAAATTTCTCCTCTAGCAAAACCCCATCGATCGAAATCGGGATTAGTAGAGAGATTTGAATTGTTCATCGTCGGTAGAGAATTAGCTAATAGTTTTTCCGAGTTAACCGATCCATTAGAGCAAAGACAGCGTTTGGAAGCACAAGCAGCACGTAAAGCAGCAGGAGATGATGAAGCGCACGATGTCGATGAAGACTTTTTAGCGGCGCTAGAATATGGAATGCCACCTACTGGCGGTTTGGGAATCGGTATCGATCGCCTGGTAATGCTACTAACTGACTCTCCCAGCATTCGCGATGTCATTGCTTTTCCCTTGCTCAAAAATACCAGTACAGTAATTAAATCATTTGACTACGACGCAGAAAAAAAAATTCTCAAAGTTGAATTCAGCAACGGTAGCATCTATCTCTATCGCGATGTTCCCCAAGTTATTTACAAAGATTTGAATGACAGTCCTTCTAAAGGTCAATATTTCAACAGCCAAATTAAGGATAAATTTGGTTACGATCGCCAAATTTAAAATTCTCGACGGGAATTCCCTCCCACGGAAGGGGGAGGGACGGGGCGTTTGAACTGACGAGGAAACCTCGCCAGTACGATGCTAAGTATATTTATTCAATCTAGACCTTAATAACCTCAATTAATAAATATTTAGTTGAGGTTTTTCTTTTGGCGAAGATGTTAAAACGCAACTTCAGGAAAATGCTGTACTTGAAGTAGATAAAAGTTTCGATAACATTAAATCATCAATCGAACTTTTACTTTTAGCATCATTGTGGTTCGATTTTCATGAAAATAGCGATCGAATTGTAAGATTTTCAGGAACTCGATCGCCAAAAACTGACTAATAATTAATCTTCAAGTTAGATCGAGTCCGTTTAATAAGTAGCAATAACCTTTTCTTCTTAATTCTTTCTCCTTCCTTCTGCGAGAATGCCTTCCCCCACCAATAACATAACTACTTAGCAGGACACGATCTTACTGCCCCCGAAAAGGAAAAAACTTTAGCTACAAGCTATTTAATTTTTAAAGTTTCAATAAAGGAAAGAGCCTTTTTAAACAATAAATTTTATTGTTTATATTATTCTATTGTTTTCTTTTTGTTTGGTATAAAATAGATAATTCTCTCAAAAGCTAAAACGATGGAAAGATTCTTACTATCATTATTGTTTTACTCGTTTTTTATATTTCCTGGATTGATATCTGCTTGTATAACTTTTTTACTTCCCAGACAAATTTTCATAATATATGTAAAAATTTTTATAATACTAGCTGTTTGGTTTTATGCTCAAATGATTCAAGTTCCATATCCAAACGATCTAGGCGATAGGTTTGCTGGATTGGATGATGAAATTTATTGGGCTAATACTATAACTGCTGTTTTAGCTATTTTAATTAAAACTATATTTATATTTATATATAAAAGAAAACATCGTGTTTTCATCAAAAAACAACTTTACGATAGACAATTAAATGTCTTAATAAATATCGATTATTTTATATTTACTATTTATGGTTTACTTTCAGCCTATCTTCTAACTTTATTACATGGAGATATATTTGCAGGTTATCAACCAGCTTATCAAGCATATTTGTTTGCAGTCACAAGCGTAATAACTCTT
>JBOFLQ010000188.1:0-2175 GCA_051657945.1 Xenococcaceae cyanobacterium
CTCATTACTCCCTAACCCCTATCCCCTATCCCCTATCCCTAATACTGTATGCGATCGCGCGTTTTTCCAGGTACGCCATTTTTGGTAACAAATTCAATAATTCTTCCCGCCACGTCTACCCCTGTAGCTTGTTCGATGCCTTCCAATCCAGGCGAAGAGTTAACTTCAATTACTACCGGTCCGTGGTGCGATCGCAACATATCCACCCCTGCTACACTCAAACCCATCGCTTTGGCAGAACGAATTGCCGTACTTTTTTCTTCGGGAGTTAATTTAACCTTATCGGCACTGCCGCCTCGATGCAAATTGGAACGAAATTCACCTTCGGCGCATTGACGTTTCATGGCTGCGACTACTCTGCCACCGACGACAAAACAGCGCAGATCCGCCCCTTCAGCTTCTTTAATAAACTCCTGCACCAAAATATTGGCATCCAATCCGCGAAATGCTTCAATCACAGACTTAGCGGCATGAGTGGTTTCCGCCAAAACTACACCAATACCTTGTGTTCCTTCCAACAATTTAATTACCAAAGGTGCGCCGCCCACTGTTTGAATCAAACCGTCAATATCTTGAGTAGCGTGAGCAAACCCCGTTACTGGCAAGCCAATGCCTTCGCGAGCGAGAATTTGTAGACAGCGTAACTTGTCGCGAGAGCGAGAAATGGCTTGAGATTCATTGGCGCTAAAAACTCCCATCACTTCAAATTGTCTGACTACTGCCGTTCCGTAAAAAGTTTTTGAAGCACCGATACGAGGAATAATTGCATCAAAATTTTCTAGAGGATTACCGTTATAAACGATAGTAGGCTTGCGAGAGGTGATATTCATATAACAGCGCAAATAATTGATTACCCTCATGTCATGCCCTTGAGTTTCCCCTGCTTCTTTGAGTCTGCGAGTCGAATAGAGGGAAGGATCTTGCGACAAAATAGCAATTTTCATTTGATGTTTCTAAATAATGGTTTTAATAATTTGGTAAAAGGTAGTTAGTTATTGTGAGTGACTCTAATTTTTAGTCCTTCATCTCTTTGCTTTGTAAAAAAGATTTTCCTGGATCGATTAAAAATTTATGTCTAACTGCTTGACGACCTAACAACATTCGAAATCCCATCACATCGCGATTGGTTAAAGTTAACTCGATCGACCATTGTTTGTGTCCCAACTTTACAATAGTTTCAACGACGGGTCGTAGTTGTATATGACCGCCAGAACTACGAACTTGACGATATTCAAGTAATTTTGCTTCAGCGATCGCAGTTTGCTTGGTATCTCGCTGATAGGGATGAACGAAAAATTTAACCATTGTTTTACCATTACTTTTAAATTCTTCGATGTGATAGGCGTGTAAAGCCGACGATCGCGCCCCTGTATCGATTTTGGCTTTAATGCCTCGAATTTTTAAATCTGGTAAATCGATTAACTCTCGCCATCCTACAATTAATAATTTATCGGTCATAGTTTAAGTTCATAGTTCATGGTTCATTGCTCATTGTTAATCGGGCAATGGGCAATGGGCAATGGGGTAATTACTTTTGAATGAGTGAATGAGTGAATGCGTGACTTTTGCCTGACTCCCTACTCCCTATCCGCTAACCTCGCACGCTTCGCTGAAGAAGTTATCTGACAAACTTCTTTGTTTTGCTGATTATTTATGGTTAGAAACGCGCATTAATTAATATCCGTCCTTCAAGATAACAATTTTTTTAATTTTTATTACCTTTTGTTCAAATTAATCTATGCTACATTTCCACTATTCAAGTCTTATCGAAGCTTCGCCTGAAGTAGTTTGGCAATTTTACGAACGAGAAAACATTCTTCATCTGCTTACTCCGCCCTGGCAACCAGTAGAAATCGTCCGTGAAGGCGGTTTGAGTGTAGGTGCGGTCAGTGAATTTCGTTTATGGCTGGGCTTTGTTCCCGTGCGCTGGATCGCTCATGGGATCGAATGTAAGCCCAATAAATTATTTGTCGATCGCACTGAAGAAGGATTGATACAATCTTGGCTTCACTACCATCGATTCGATCGAGAAGGTAGCAAAACTAGACTCACAGATGCGATCGAATACGAATTACCAGGAGGAATGCTAGCGGAATTGTTTTTGGGTTGGTGGGTAAATTCTCGTTTGCAAGATATGTTTCGCTATCGCCACCAAGTTACCAAAAGAGAATGCAA
>JBOFLQ010000189.1:0-3386 GCA_051657945.1 Xenococcaceae cyanobacterium
AGCGATCGAGACGAAATGCTTGTTCTAGAGCTGATTTTTCTTTCGCTCGACGTGCAAATATCTGTAAATCTTCAATTTCTATACCACTTAAAATACTCAAATTTTCCAATTCGATTCCTTTGAGCAACATTTCCACGCACCAAGTCTGTCGTGCTTGTTCGATCGCTGGAGGTTTACCTTGAAGAGTAAGTAAATCTGCGGTTAAAGCTTGCCATAAAGCTTGTAATTCTTGTTCGGAAATTGGTTTTCCTTCCTCATTTATAAATAAAGTCTTTTGTTCGTCCTTACGACTTTTAAGCCATTGCGTTAAAGGATTACTGTTAGAAGATCCGTAATGCTTGCCCATAATCCACTGATTGAGAGGAACTTGTCGAATCGCACTACTATTAATTTGTAAAATATGTCGATCGGGTTCGCTAAAAAAGTGCGATCGCTCTAAACTTACGATCTCAGCAACAGATAAACCCGCTCCAAACAAAACATAAACTAATGCATATTCCTGTCGCCCCAGTTTTTTAGCTCGTTGAAAAATTGAATGGACGAGATTACCTGGTAAATCTGCGACTAAATCTACTTGCTCTACATTAGTTTTTGTCTGAGTAACCTCAATTTTTGGCGTTGGCGGAGCGATCGCGCCTTGTAAAAATAACTCTACCAAACTCTCTAAAAAATCTTCTTGTCCTTGCCAAAGAGTTTGTTCTTCGCTGGTTAGTTTAATCACAAAATAACCCAATAACAAACTATTGAGTAAGCTGGCCAATTTTTCCGCAGCAAAATGGCTTTGCCAACCATTATCTTCGATCGCCTTTGCCAAACGCTCTGCTACATAAAGATTTGCTTGAGTTAAACCTTGTGCGATCGCCACTCTATTTTCTGGTGGATATTGCCCCGCGTCGCCTACTACCGATCGCACTAATTCGGGTACTCTCTCTAGCGCCTGCAAGCCATTTTCTGCATATACTTTTAATGCCTCGGAAATATTTTCTTTAGAGACAGCTTGTTCTACTAGTGCTTTCCCCAATTGAGAAAATCTCGCCGAATCTTCGATTACCGCCAAAAGCAATCCATGTTTACTACCAAAATTCCGAAATAAAGTAACTTCATTAACTTGAGCGAGTTCGGCAACTGCCTTGGTTGTAGTTTCCGTGATGCCATTGGTAGCAAATAATTCCAGTGCTGCATTAATTAAGCGTGTTCTTGTCGATTTTTTTGGGACAGACATAAATTAAAAAATTGCAAGTGGCACTTGCACACTAAGATGAAAATTGCTACACTGACAAATGAAAGTAGCACTTGCATATCTTTGATTACGATTATAGCCAATTTAGCAAACCTAGTTAGTTGCAACGTATTGAAAATATGCAAAGACTCGTGTGGTTACTTCCTGCACGAACCAACTCAAGTATTTTTAAGGACAATATTAATGACACAATCGGTAATTGCCCCAGAGGGCAAGCAGACGCTTGCGCTGTCTTGGATAAGTGTGGCTTTTTTTGGTGCATTTCATGCTTTAGCTTTATTAGCACCTTGGTTTTTTTCTTGGTCGGCTTTGACTGTTGCGATCGCTCTGCACTGGTTATTTGGCAGCATTGGCATTTGTTTGGGCTATCACCGTCTTTTAACCCATCGCAGTCTGCAAGTACCGCAATGGTTAGAGTATGTCTTAACGACTATAGGTGCTTTGGCTTTGCAGGGAGGGCCGATTTTTTGGGTGTCTTCCCATCGTCTCCATCACGCTCATACTGAGGACGAAGAAAAAGATCCTTATTCAGCTAGCAAAGGTTTTTGGTGGAGTCATATTCTTTGGTTACTTTATCCACGGAAATCTTTTTTCGATCGCGAAACTTATAGAAAACTTGCCCTCGATTTAGACAGACATGCTTATTATCGTTGGCTCGATCGCAACTTTTTACTACTTCAAATTCCTTTAGGTTTGTTATTGTATGCTTTAGGCGGCTGGTCTTTTGTTATCTATGGCTTGTTTTTACGAGCAGTTGTGCTGTGGCACAGTACTTGGTTGATTAATTCTGCTACTCATGCGTATGGATATCGTAATTTTTCTGTAGATGACGGTTCTCGCAATCTTTGGTGGGCAGCAATTTTAACTTATGGAGAAGGCTGGCATAATAACCATCACGCCCGTCCTCGCGTCGCTAAAGCCGGACAGCGGTGGTGGGAGATAGATATGACTTGGTGGGCAATTCAAACGTTAAAAGTTTTGGGTTTAGCCAAGAAAATTGTTACCACTTAAAAAGATTGGTTTGGGCGATCGAGCTAGAATTCGATCGCCCAATATTTTAAGATTATTATTTTAATCTTGCTATGGTGAAAATTGTCAGTCGCAAATTTTTAGGTGTCCAACCAGTCTACGATCTTGGTGTAGCCAAAGACCATAATTTCCTGTTAGTCAATGGATTGGTTGCTTCTAACTGCTTTAACAAATCTCACTCGACTGCTTACGCCTACGTTACCTATCAAACTGCCTATTTAAAAGCTAATTATCCCGTCGAATATATGAGTGCGCTGCTGTCTGCTAGTAGCGACAACAAAGAAAAGATTGAAAAATATCGGGAAAATTGCCAAAAAATGGGCATTAAAGTCGAACCACCCGATATCAATCGTTCTTTAGAAGAGTTTACCCCTGTTGTCGATAGTATTCTCTTTGGTTTGTCAGCCGTACCTAGTTTGGGACAGGGGGCGATCGAAAACATTTTACAAGCGAGAAAAGAGGGAGGAGATTTTAAATCTCTAGCTGATTTTTGCGAACGAGTCGATTTGCGTGTAGTTAACCGTCGCGCCCAGGAAACTTTAATTCATTGTGGGGCGTTCGATCGCATTCAACTTAACCGACGACAATTAATTGCCGATCTAGAATTAACCATAACTTGGGCGCAAAATCGTGCCAAAGAAAAAGAAAGCGGACAAATGAATTTGTTCGATCTTATGGGTGGTAGCACTTCAGAAACAGACAAAAATAAAAACAGTTTCGAACAAGCACCCAGCGCCCCACCAGTCGAAGATTATTCGATGCAGGAAAAACTAAAAATTGAAAAGGAAACTGTGGGCTTTTACGTTTCCGATCATCCTCTCAAAGCAATTAACGATTCAGCCCAAATTTTATCTCCAGTAAATTTAAGTCAGCTAGCGGATGAAAAAACTCGTAAAAAAATTAGTGCTGTGGTGATGCTAACTTCGATCAAAAAGCATGTTACTAAAACTGGTAAACCCATGGCATTTATCCACCTAGAAGATGTTTCGGGTGAAATTGATGGAGTTGTTTTTACCGATGCTTACGAACAACTTGAAGAAGTTTTAAAAGAAGATACTCGTTTGATTGTTTGGGGTAAAGTAGACAAACGTGACGATCGCCTGCAAATAATTATTGA
>JBOFLQ010000190.1:0-23445 GCA_051657945.1 Xenococcaceae cyanobacterium
CTGATGCTCGTCAGGGTTTTAAGGTTCACAGCAATGGTGATAACGGCTATCTGGAGTTGAGAGACTTAGGTGTTCAAATACAGATGCGAGGGAAAGCTCGTACTTGGGGAACGCCTAGCACTTGCACCATCGTGTATCGGAACGGGAAATGGTATGCCTCTATCACCGTGAAGTGTGAGCCAGTTCGTCAAACGGATACGGGCGCAGTGGGGATTGACTTTGGAACTCTAACCGCCGTTGCCATGAGTGACGATACGAAGATTGAAAATCCGCGATTTCTCGCTAACACTCAATCCAAAATCAAGACGACATCGAAACAGAAGCGCCGAAAGCAAGCTCCCAACTTTAAGCGCAAAATCAAGGCTTCTAAACGCTGGAAGAAAGCGACGAGCAAGGTTGCTAAACTTCAGCGCAAGGTTGCAAACCAGCGTCAGGATTGGGCGCACAAGGTAGCTGCACAGATTGTAAGCAGTAATAGCATGGTGGCTACCGAGAAGCTGAATATCAAAGGGATGACGCGCAAAGCCTCAAAGGGTAGTAAACGCAAGCGTCAGAAATCTGGACTCAACCGCTCCATTCTGGATACAGGATGGGGACTGCTTAGAAGCATGATTGAGTATAAGTTGACTGAATGCAACGGTATATTTGTGGAAGTGCCAACCCAAAAGGTAAAACCGAGTCAAACTTGCCCTAATTGCGGTCATCAAGCGAAGAAAACCTTAGACCAGCGCATTCATGAATGCTTTGAATGTGGCTATACGGATGACAGGGACGTAGCTGCGGCTAAGGTAATGCTGTCATGGGCGCTAGGAACTAACGTCCTTAATCGTGGAGGGGAAAGCTCTACTGTAAGCGCTGCGCGTAAATCGTGTGGAGGTTTTCAGCAACTTTCCTCGGTGAAGCGACAAAAACTTTTACTCGACGTAGCTGGGGCTGGAAACTCCTCAGCGAAGCGCTAGCGGGTCGGAGTAGTTCATCTAAAAACTATCGATCGCATGAATTTTTCTGGTGCTGCGATGGTAAAAGCAGCAGAAATTAAAGCCGTTTTATGTTATTGGTGATTCAATTAATTTTAGTTTATCGTGCCAAGTATTTGAAAAAGCCTGACTTTAGACAAAAAAATTTAGATCGCCAAAGTCAGGCTTGTTGTCATTGCTTTAAAGCGATAACAGCATAAAAAGGATCTGCGCCTCCCATTCCCAACATTTGCAAGAAACTGGGAACTGTAGACTGATGGGAAATAACTTCGGGTGCGGAAAAACCTGGGACGGATTGAAAGTAACTCTTGACTAGTTGTATCCTACTAGAATCAGTTCCATCTCGCCATGCAGCGATCGCTTTTTGATAGAACATGCGGTTAGAAAAGCTGATAATAGCAATACCGCCAGGTTTGAGGATGCGATGAATTTCAGCAAAGATCGCTTCGGGATATTGAAGATACTGTACCGATACCGTATTTAAAACAGCATCAAAATCTCGATCTGGTAAGGGAATTTTCGGATCTTGATTGAGATTTTGAAGAAAATAATGGTTTAATCGCGGATTTTTTGCCAATTCTCGTTCATTCATTCCATGTCCTTCTACATGGGCAAATTCCATCTCTTCTGGAAGATGAGAAACCCAACTACTCATCATGTCAAAAATACGAGTATTGGGTTTGAGTCGTTCTCGGTAAAGATCGGTCAGTCGATCGATAAAATTTTCATCGACATGAGTAACAAAACGAGGATCGCTATAAAAATCCAAATCGTTTGTTGCGTCTAATTTATTACGTTGTTCTGGTCGAAGCATTATTTATATTTCTGTTGCTAGAAAAGGCGATCGAGCGGTTTATCCTAGCTTACAGAAAAGCGATGATGAAATCCTACCAGCCGTAGGATGGGTTTTTCGATCGAGTTACTTAAAGACAATAACTTAGTACAAATATATCTAGCGCTATGGCTAGAGTTTGGCTAGCGAGTTACTCAAAGACAATAATTTAGTACAAATATATCTAGCGCTATGGTTAGAGTTTGGCTAGCGAGTTACTCAAAGACAATAATTTAGTACAAATATATCTAGCGCTATGGTTAGAGTTGGGCGATCGAGTTACTTAAAGACAATAACTTAGTACAAATATATCTGGCGCTATGGTTAGAGTTTGGCGATCGAGTTACTAAGGGAAAATAACTTAGTACAAACATATTTAGCGCTATGGCTAGAGTTTGGCGCTCGAGTGAAATTTTGACTTTTGACTTTTGACTTTTGACTTTTGACTTCGGTTAGAGTTTGGCGATCGAGTTACTCAAGGACAATAACTTAGTACAGATATATCTAGCGCTATGGTTAGAGTTTGGCGATCGTAATTGGATTTACGAATTGGTTTAGTGGGGATATAACCGTATCAACGTAGAAACATGTTTGCGATCGTCGAATCAAAATCCTAGTTGTAGCGAATCGTTGCTTTCATACGTACAAATTGCTTATCTATGGCAAGTCTTGCAAGAACCACCATCTAAAGGGAGGACTATGGAGTGGTCGTCAAGCAGCTTCAACCAGTTGAGGAAAAATCATGAAGATTTTAATGATATTATGTCTCGCTATTCTTTTCAGTGGTTGTTCCGAAATAGAGAATAACATGCTGCAAAAAGATATTGTCGAGCTTTTTGCTAAGCAGGGGGTAATCGATGTCGATCTTGAATGTCATACTTCTGTTACTTCGAGGCTAGGAAACTGTGTTTTTCTTGGCTCGCCCGAATCGGTCGAACGCCTTGTTAGTAGGCTATCTCTTCGAGATTTTGAAGCTAAAGATACAGAGATTGAGTACAAGATGTTTTGGGATGCAGAGAAAGCAAGCCTCAAGAGAGGTGATTCGGATTATCAAAAAAACCGATGTTACTTAATTCCAGCCTTCCATGATTTGAAATTGGTAAAAGTTTATGGAGTAATTAGACGACCTCCACAATTAAAACTCAGCAGTAGCGGTCAATTTGAGAATATGTTTCTCTATCATCGCACTGATACTGACCAAGTATGCGTTCAGGTTACTTATTCTTACGGCTAAAAATTTATTTGGTTGTCTGGGTTTTGTTAGCTTTAACCATCAAAGCAATAGAGTATTTACCAATTTTTTTTTAGATAAAACAATGAGAGAAAATTCTTTTTTGACGCGAAAAAAATTTCTTAAATTAGTCGGATTGAGTAGTTTAGGTAGTATAGTTGCGACTTTGGTAAATTCCTGCGCTAAAAATCAGTCTTCTCAACCCAAACGTCCACCAAAGCTTATCGATGTACCACCCACGCCCTTTTCCACACCATCATCTTCGCCATCTAAATCTGCTCCACCTATTAAAAAGAAAAATTACACTCTTCATACTTTTACCTTCAATACTATTACGGTCGATTCCAAGGGCAAAACAATTAAACAGCAAACAAAGCAAGCAAAATATTTTAGAGCTAATTTAAGAAAAGGTATCACTATAGATATGGTATCCATCCCGAATGGCAAATTTCTGATGGGTGCGTATCCTACTGATGAAGGCAAAAATAATGATGAAATTCCACAACATCAAGTAACAGTACCTTCTTTTTTTATGGGTAAATATCTCGTTACTCAAGCTCAGTGGCAAGCAGTAATGAAAAACAATCCATCGTATTTTAAAAGAGCAAATCGACCTGTAGAAAATGTATCTTGGGATGATTGTGTCGAGTTTTGTCAGAAATTATCTTCAATTATTGGACGAGAATGCAGATTGCCTAGTGAAGCTGAATGGGAATATGCTTGTCGTGCTGGAACAACCACACCTTTTTATTTTGGTGAAATGATAACTACTGAGCTGGTGAACTTTAATGACAAGTATGCCTACTCTGGAGCTAAGGTAAGATCTCGCCAACAAACAACTCCTGTAGGTAGTTTTCCTCCTAACAGCTTTGGTTTGTATGATATGCATGGAAATTTGTGTGAGTGGTGCGCCGATACTTGGCATGAAACTTATGATGACGCACCCACAGATGGAAGTGCTTGGGAAGTTGGAAGCAGTCCAGATAAGGTTATACGTGGTGGTACATGGAAGAGCGACCATCCATGGAGTTGTCGTTCTGCCCGTCGTGCCAATACGTTCCCTTGGGAAAAGGACAACCTTTCTGGTTTTCGGGTAGTTTGTTCCTAATCGGATCTCGACTCAATAGCGATCGAGTTACTCAAAGAAAATAAATTAGTACAAACATCTCTAGCGCTATGGTTAGAGTTTGGCGATCGAGTGAAATTCTGACATCTGACATCTGACATCTGACATCTGACTTTTGACTTCTGACTTCTGACTTCTGACTTCTGACTTCTAACTTTTGACTTCTGACTTCTGACTTCTGACTTCTAACTTCTGACTTCTCTACTTTTCGATCGCCTCTGGGGGAATAGAATTAAATCTGCTATAACGGGATTGCATCGATCGATAAACAGATTTTTGTTTTAATTTTCTAGACTTTTAAGAGGTAATTTTGATGGCTTCTCCTAGCTGTTCGCTCTGGATTTTGGTAGCGCGAACCGATCTTCCTTTTATGATGGAGACGATTCCTCATCTAGTTAAGATGAGTAAATTTCCTTTTTGCGAGCGAGTCTTAGCGGTTGATACCGCGCCGCTTTCAGGAGATAAAGTCAGTCGTCCCGGTGTAGGTACGATGGAGGAGTTGCGCGATCGCGTCGATCGATTAATTAAAGCTGGAGTTGTCGATCGCGCGGTGGATGTTAATTATGATGAGAGTTACCGCGATCGCATTTATCGCAAACATTTTGGCATACCTCTCAAATTAACTCACAACTATAAAGGCTATCCGATCGTAGGAACAATTTTTACGATCGAAGAAGCTGCGATTAATAGTGACTATATGCTTCACTACGACAGCGATATGTTACTCTATCAAGCACCCGATTATAATTGGCTTTCTGAAGCGATCGCCATGATGGAAGAAAATCCCGACATTATCGCCCATCGTCCTTTAACTGGCCCGCCTAATCTTGATGGTAGCTTACATCAAACTATGCCTTATCATAAAGACGAGCGCGGGTTTTATTCTTTTAAGTTTTTTAGCAGTAGACTTTATTTAATTAAATGCAAGAGGTTTGACGAAATACTACCTTTGCCAATTATTTGGCGTTCTTACCGCAATCAATGGCTCGATCGTTTGCCATTAAATATCAAAAATCATCTCAATAATCTGACGGGAAAAGGAAAGTTAGATTCTTGGGAAATTATGGTTTCTCAGCAGTTGGAGAGAACTAAATACGTTCGCGCTACCCTTGCTAATTCTCAAGCCTGGACGCTTCACCCTAAAGATCGCAGTCCTAAGTTTATTGAAGCATTACCGCGCATTATTGAAAAAATTGAAGCAGGTCACTATCCAGAAGCGCAAGCAGGTCATTATGACTTAATTTCCGATTTATGGATTTAATTATAGCGATTAGTTATTGGCGATCGATAGAGATATAAATTAGTAGTACGATCGGGCTACTAAAAGTTTTTAACAAAAATGTCGAGCTAAGTCCCACCCTATAAACGAGGCGGATATATCGAAGCAAAGCCTCGTGTTGCCAAAGTTTTAGGGTTGGGATACAGCCCGACCAATAAATAAATGCATCGCCTTCAATGTTCTACCATTTTCTTTTGTTTGTGGTAAAATCGCTCCATGATACTAAATTACGTCTACAGGATATACCCAGATAGCAACCAAATTAACCTACTCAACGAGTGGTTAGAAACTTGTCGCGTTAGCTATAACTATGCCCTACGAGAACTCAAAGATTGGATTGCGTCCAGGAAATGCCCGATTGATAGATGTAGTTTGGAATCAGAATACATTATGACTGCGGATTATCCGTTTCCCAGTTACCACCAACAACAAAACAACTTACCCAAGGCAAAGAAACAATTTCCTAGACTGAAAGTAGTACCATCACAAGTACTCCAAACTAATATTAGACGTTTGCATGATTCCTGGGATTTCTTTCAGAAAAGAGGTTATGGATTTCCTCGATTCAAAAAATATGGGCAGATGAAGTCCTTGTTGTTTCCTCAGTTCAAAACTAATCCTGTTACTGGTTGGCAAATACAGTTACCTAAGTTGGGAAAAGTACAGATCAATTTGCATCGACCAATACCAGAGGGGTTTGTTGTGAAACAAGCAAGGGTAATCAAGAAAGCGATGGGTTGGTTTGCTGTGGTAGCAATCGAATCGGATATCGAACTTCCTAGTCCCATGCCTCATGGTCATGCAATAGGTGTAGATGTCGGTTTGTTATCTTATATAACAACATCGGACGGATATACCGAACCCAGACCTAAGTTCTTCTTCGAAGCGTATCGTCGGCTGAAAGTGCTACAAAAGCGTTTGTCTAAGAAACAAAAACGAGGCGAAAACTACGAGAAAGCAAGAATCAAAGTAGCTAGACAACATAACCACATAGCATTCAAACGTACTGATTATCAATTCAAATTAGCTCACAAACTCTGTGACATGGCAGAGACTATTTTTGTCGAAGATTGTGACTTCCGAATTATGGCAAAAGGAATGCTCGGTAAACATACGATTGATGCTAGTTTTGGACAAATGAGAACAATCTTAGAATACGTGGCTAAAAAGCGAGAAGTATTTGTAGGTAGAGTAGATCATAGAGGAACATCTCAGACTTGTCCTAATTGTAGAGCAGAAGTTAGGAAAGAATTGAGTATCAGGTATCACGTCTGTCATGAATGTGGTTATGAAGTGGATAGGGATATAGCCTCGGCTCAAGAAATTTGTAACCGAGGAGAAGAAACGTATCGGGGGACTCCCGAAAAGCAAGAAATTGCCTCTCAAGTCGTACTGTCGGGGAACTTGGTTCTAGATAAGTGGCGAAATACCGAAAGGTACAGGGGAGGAATGCTCAATAGTGATATTGAGAAGCCCACGCTATACTCGAAGAGTTAGCGTTGGGAGATGTCACTAACAAGATTTCTATGCTGGAAATTATTAAAGAAACTGCATCGATGTATACTCGCGATGGGGTGCGTTTGGATGCAGATATTTATCGTCCTCAAGGTGATGGCGAGTTTCCCATTTTATTAATGCGTCAACCTTATGGACGGGCGATCGCTTCGACTGTAGTTTATGCTCATCCGAGTTGGTATGCTTACCATGGTTATATAGTCGTCATTCAAGATGTGCGCGGTAGGGGTACATCTGAAGGAGAATTTGAATTATTTGCCCATGAAATTGAAGATGGTTTGGATACAGTTAATTGGGTATCTAAATTAGCAGGCAGTACGGGCGAAGTAGGAATGTATGGTTTTTCTTATCAAGGGATGACACAATTATATGCTGCTGCCTATCGTCCTGGGGCGCTTAAAGTTATTTGTCCTGCGATGGTTGCTTACGATTTGTATTCAGATTGGGCGTATGAAAATGATGCTTTTTGTTTGCAAGCAAATTTAGGTTGGGCGATTCAGTTAGCAGCAGAAACTGCTCGTTTGCGAGGTGAGGAACAAGCTTTTCAAAAACTCTATCTTGCTTCTCGCAATTTACCTCTATCCGATTCAATTCCAGCTAATCCGAATATCCTTAGAGAATTAGCACCCGATTCTTTTTATCATGCTTGGTTAAATAATGCTCAACCTGGAGAATATTGGGAAAAACTTTCTCCGAAAAACTTTTTAGAAGAAATCGATTTACCAATGTTGCATATTGGAGGATGGTTCGATCCTTATTTGCGAGGAACGATTAATCTTTATAAAGCTATGCGCGATTGCAATAAATCATTTCAACATTTAATTGTTGGTGCTTGGGCGCATTTACCTTGGGGAAGGAAATTAGGGGAAAAAGATTACGGACAACAAGCAGCTAGTCCGATCGATCTAATTCAAATTAAATGGTTTAATAAATTTCTGAAAAATATCGATAGTCAAGTATTTAAAAAACCGCCTGTATGTTTATTTGAAATGGGAACTAATCGATGGAAGTATTTCGATAAGTTTCCCGATCGCCAGCAGCAATATTTATATTTACAAAGTAATGGTTTGGCTGGTATGCGAGAAGACGCGGGAAAATTAATTTCTAAAATTAAAAAGAAACGAAGTACTAAAGCAAAAGATGTATTAGTACATGACCCTTGGCGACCGATTCCAGCTTTGGGAGGTCATGCTTCAATTCCATCAGGTTCGTTCGATCGCGCTTCTCTGGATTGTCGATCGGATGTTTTAACTTATACTTCATCACCTTTAAAAAGGAATTTGCGAATTGTTGGTGAAGTAATACTAGAAGTTTATTGCGAAGCTGATGCACCTAGTTTCGATTTGTGTGCGGTTTTATCTGAAGTAGATCGAGATGGTAAAGTCTACAATTTTACTCAGGGATATATTCGAATTGATTCAAAAAAAGTTCCTATTAAAATTCCATTACAAGCAACTTGTATAAAAATTGCGAGGGGGAATTGTTTGCGTCTTAGTTTGAGTGCTGCTTGTTTTCCTGCTTATCCTGTTAATAATGGTGATGGTAAATTACCAGCAGATGCTAAATTAATCGATGCCAAAATTATTACTCTTACAATTAGTTCGGGTTCTGATTCTCTTTCTCATCTAAAATTTTATTCATATTATTAATACTGAGATCTTGTAGGGACGTTCCCTTAAAATTGTAGGGACGTTCCATGGAACGTCCCTACACGGGATTGATGTGTGACGTTATTTTTTTTTTAAGAAGTTAAAACTTCTGAAGGCAAACGCTTAAAAGTCAAACGTTCGTCTTCAACATCGGCAAAAATGGTATCTCCTGGTTTGTATTCACCACGTAAAATTGCCTTAGCGATCGCCGTTTCTAAATATCTTTGAACTGCACGTTTCAAAGGTCGTCCGCCGTAGACGGGATCGTAACCCATATCAGCAACGAATTCTAAAGCCGATTCTGACAGTTTCAAAGACAGTTTTTGTTCGAGTAAACGTTCTTCCAAACGTTTTACTTGTAGTCTGACGATTTGTTTCAATTGAGATTTAATTAGCGCGTGGAAGATAATAATTTCGTCGATGCGGTTGAGGAATTCTGGTCGGAAACTATTCCGCATTGCTTCCATAACGCGCGATCGCATCTCTTCGTATTGTGAGTCATCGCCAGCCACATCTAAGATATATTGCGAACCGATATTACTGGTCATGATAATGATGGTATTTTTAAAGTCCACCACATGACCCTGTGAATCTGTCAAACGTCCGTCGTCGAGAATTTGCAGCATGACGTTAAATACATCGGGATGTGCCTTCTCGATTTCGTCAAAAAGAATTACCGAGTAAGGACGACGGCGAATTGCTTCGGTCAGTTGTCCGCCTTCTTCAAAACCAACATACCCTGGAGGCGCACCCATCAAACGAGAAACGCTGTGTTTCTCCATGTATTCAGACATATCGATCCGAACTAAGGCTTCTTCAGTATCGAATAAATTTGCTGCTAAAGCTTTTGCCAATTCCGTTTTACCTACCCCAGTCGGGCCGAGAAATATAAAACTAGCAGTAGGACGATTCGGGTCGGATAAACCAGCGCGAGAACGCTGAATTGCTTCAGCTACAGCAGTTACAGCTTCTTCTTGTCCGATGACGCGCTGATGCAATTCCTCTTCAAGATTGAGCAGTTTTTCTTTTTCCGACTCGACCAATTTGTTGAGGGGGATTCCCGTCCATTTGGAAATAATTTCAGCAATGTCAGCTTCGACTACTTCTTCGCGCAGCATCGATCGCTTGTCCGATTGTTTGTGGGCAAGTTTTCCCTCAAATTCTTGGATTTGACGTTGCAATTCGGTTAGTTTGCCGTAACGCAATTCCGCAGCGCGGTTGAGATCGTATTCTCTTTCAGCTTGTTGAATTTCGAGATTGACTCGATCGATCTCTTCTTTGAGTTTGCGGTTTTTATCGATGACTTCTTTTTCCGATTGCCATTGGGCGTTCAGTTGGGATTGTTCTTCTTTAAAATTAGCTAATTCTTTTTCGAGTTTTGCCAGTCTTTCTAAAGAAGCGGGATCGTTTTCTTTCCGCAACGAGAGACGTTCCATTTCTAATTGAAGAATTTTGCGATCGAGTTCGTCAAGTTCTTCTGGTTTGGAAGTGTTTTCCATTTTTAATTTGGCTGCCGCTTCGTCTACCAAGTCAATTGCCTTATCGGGAAGAAAGCGATCGCTGATGTAGCGATTGGAAAGTACTGCGGCGGCGACTAAAGCCGTGTCGGAAATTTTGACACCGTGATGCACTTCATAACGATCTCTCAATCCTCTCAGAATTGAAATAGTATCGATTACGTTTGGTTCGTCTACCAGTACTTCTTGAAAACGTCTTTCTAGCGCCGCATCTTTTTCAATGTATTTACGGTACTCATCTAAAGTGGTCGCGCCGATACAACGAAGTTCGCCGCGCGCTAGCATCGGTTTGAGAAGATTTCCCGCATCCATCGCCCCTTGAGTTGCGCCCGCACCGACGACGGTATGAATTTCATCGATAAACATGATGATGTTACCACCAGAATCGGTAACTTCTTTAAGGACGGCTTTGAGACGTTCTTCAAATTCGCCTCGATATTTAGCACCTGCAATCAAAGCGCCGAGATCGAGGGCAAATAATTTTCGATCTTGTAAAGATTCGGGTACGTCGCGGTTGACAATGCGCTGTGCCAAACCTTCGACGATCGCGGTTTTACCCACGCCAGGTTCGCCAATTAGAACTGGATTATTTTTGGTACGGCGCGAGAGAATCTGTACGGTACGGCGAATTTCTTCATCTCTGCCGATGACTGGATCGAGTTTTCCTTCTCGCGCTAGTTCGGTTAAATCGCGTCCGTATCTTTCTAAAGCTTCGTATTTTCCTTCTGGATTTTGGTCGGTTACTTTTTGAGAACCTCGCACTTGTTTAATTACTTCCTTGAGTTTGTTTTCGTTAAGTCCAAATTCTTGAAATAGAGATTTTCCCAAGCGATCGTCTTTAGCATAAGCTAAAATCAAATGTTCGATCGAAATATATTCATCTGCAAATTCTTGACGAAACTTGTCAGCGCGATCGAGCAGAGAATCCAAACTACGTCCTACATAGACTGAATCTCCAGGATTAGTAACTTTCGGCTGACGATTGATAAAATCATCAGTGCGATCGCTCAATCTGGTAATGTTGACACCTGCTTTGTTAAAGATGCTTGTGGCTAAACCATCTTGTTCGAGCAAAGATTTTAACAAGTGTTCGCTTTCAATCTGTTGATGCTTGCTGCCTTTCGCTATATCTAGAGTACGAGTAATCGCACCCCAAGCTTTTTCGGTAAATTGTTGAGGATTGTTGGGTTGCATTTTTATATTGAATTAAATTAAGTAGCCAAAAATAACTAATTGAAAAATCAGAGCGATCGTTCGGAAGTAAGATGCTCTACTTAATATTTATTCTAATAATTTGCCGATTGTTAGCCAAAGAGGATTTCCTCACCTAGAAAGTTTGGTTTTCTCTATCGAATCTATTTAGGAACTCGATCGCTCAAAAATAAGAAAAAATTACTTGCTACTTGCTACTTTAGAGCGATCGCTCTGGGGATGATATGGTTAAAAAGTAAATATTGTTTTAAAACAACAGTTTTTATGTTTATCGATACGATACAAGCGGCATTATTACTCGGTGTATCTACCTCAAGAGTGCGTTTACTCCTGAAGCAAGGAAGAATTAAAGGTGCATATAAATTGGGACGATTTTGGGTAATTCCTCTCTACAATGGAATGCCATTGGTTAGTAAAGGAACTAGAGGGCCTCAATTTAGTTTTAAATCTGCAAGAGCGCGGAGTGGCAGTATTATTCATATTAATCGACACAAAGTCGCTCAAAACCATAAGCAGAGTAAATACGAGCCTGTAATTACTGTAAAAACAGGTAATCGTAATTTATATGGGCATGAGGTAGAGATTAACGGCCCATGCCGAATTGTCTATAGCCAGGAGCAAACCCGATTTGGTGCTAGAGTTTGGATTGAAACTTTCTCCCTTGTCAAAGTTTTTTGTAAGGATTTGATGTCAATAATGTAATTGTTTGTCGTTCGAGCGCTGTTGAATTAAGACTATCAAATCCAAGTAGACACCGATCGCAAATCATCGGGAATAGGTGTATCGACAGGAAATTCGAGCATAGTTTCGCTATCTCCTAAATATCCAGATTCAGAAAAAGAAAGTAGCATTCTCGCTAAAGCAATCCACACTTCGCGATCGAACTCCCAATCACCGCCTTTGGAAGCGTAGCAAGAGATGGACTTTAAAGCCCAAAAATAACTATTACGGACGATCGAACCACCTTTTTTATAATTGGGCAAATCTTCGCGATCGATGCTCAAAATTTCATCATTTAAAGAAACTTTCATAATGTTAAACTAAGTTGCTTCGACAGAAATTATCGTAGGGCAACGGGCAACGGGCAACGGGCAACGGGCAACGGGCAACAAGCATAGTAAAGTCTATAGTTTAAAGTCGATTGATACGTATCTAGACTGAAGGCTTGAAGTATACTTATTAATCGCGATCGGGAATGGAATAGAAAATATAAAAAATGCTAAAAAACGATAAATGGATTATAGAACAAGCTAAAGGCGGAATGATTCAACCCTTTGAAGCTAATTCGGTTAAAAAAATTACGATCGAATCAGGGTCGATCGTGCCAGCTTTAAGCTATGGATTGTCTTCCTATGGCTATGATATTCGCCTTTCACCTAAAGAATTTCTCGTATTTAGACACATTCCAGGTACAGTTGTCGATCCTAAAAATTTTAATCCAAAAAATCTTGAATCAGTACCCCTGCATCGAGACTCATCAGGTGAATTTTTTATCATTCCTGCCAATTCTTACGGTTTGGGTGTTTCTTTAGAACGAATTGAAATGCCCAAAAATGTGACGGCGATTTGTATGGGCAAAAGCACGTACGCTAGAGTCGGCGTAATTTGTAACGTTACGCCCTTAGAAGCTTCTTGGATTGGGGCGGGTATTACTTTAGAATTTAGTAATGCTTCTAGTGCCGATTGTCGTATTTACGCCAACGAAGGAGTCGCACAATTATTGTTTTTTGAAGGCGAACCATGTCAGACAACCTATGCAGATCGCTCTGGAAAATATCAAAATCAATCTAGTCGAGTTACCCTACCTAAAGTTTAGAATAATTTAAACTATCTTGCGATCGCAAATGGAACCAGCACGAGAATTGATTTTAGTGGCTGGCGGCTTAGTCTCTGGCATTTTGGCAGGACTGTTAGGAATTGGAGGAGGGACGGTTTTAGTCCCTTTTTTGGTTACTTTGGGATACTTACCAGTCAAGTCTGTCGCTACTAGTAGTTTGGCGATTCTGATTACTTCTATCTCTGGAAGTATTCAAAACTGGCGGATGGGCTATGTTAACTTTAAAAGAGTATTTTATTTGGGACTTCCTGCGATCGCCACAGCCCAAATTGGCGTGTATTTAGCCGATCGCATTGCTGGTTATATCTTACTAAGTGCCTTTGGTATTCTGTTATTAGTTAATATTTACTTGGTAGATCTTCGCAAACGTTTGACGAAATCTACGCCGTCTCCGTCTGTTCGAGAGGACGCTGAAGCCGTCCGTGGCGAAGTATCATCGAGGAGCGATCGAGCAAACGAACAACGGACGAGCAATTTTAATTTAATTGCTTCTCGAATTTTTACTGGGGGTGCTGCGGGAATATTAGCTGGTTTTTTTGGCGTAGGTGGCGGCGTAATTATGGTTCCCTTACAAATGTTGTTGCTTGGAGAACCAATTAAAGTAGCCATTCAAACTAGTTTGGGAGTTATTGTTATCACTGCTGTTTCTGCTTGTATCGGGCATGCGATCGCGGGTAATGTCATCTATCTTGATGGCGCACTTTTGGGAATTGGCGGTTTTGTCGGCGCACAAATCAGCACCAGAGTTTTACCCAAACTAAGCGATCGCCTTGTCGGGATTATTTTTCGCACCATGCTAGCTATTTTATCTGTTTACATGTTTTGGCAAGCTTGGATAAGCTATTTTCTGCCTTCAGGTAGAAGTTTTTAACTTTTAATTAGATGCAAAATAAACAATCCAGCCGATCGCGATACCCAGCCACGATATTACTGTAGGAAGTGCGATCGAAAGGAAGCGATCGAAGCGCTTGGCAATGATTTTAACCAATAGCAGCGAATATATAGCAATTGTCAAACCAATCACCGCAGCATTTGCTATCGTTAAATTAGGTTTACTAATATAGGTAACACTAACGTTACCAATAATAATTAAAGTCGAACCAACAATTGAAAATAAATATTTAGTATTAGAAACGATAGCCGATGCCAAGCACCAATAATAAATTGGCAGTATAGCTAATGATAGTGTCAGCCATAAGTTATTTTGACGAGCGGCAAGACAATATCCCATTAAAGTGTAAAGCAACAGCAAAATAAAGCTTAAGGAAAAAATTCTCTCGTTGCTGAACATTCTTTTAGCTAAAAATTTAGCTTGCAATCGTTCAGGTAGTTCTGATGTAAACGATCTAGATGTTATCATGGCAAAATTATTAAAAGTGAAGAGTTGAGTATTTTAGTCGATTGCACGGAGACAGGGCGTTCTTTCTGGCGGCGCAATGCAATTCGGAGGAAACATGTGCGGCGACTAAAAGATCCGAGGTGTCCTCGGATCTCGTCGCCTCCCGAATCCGCGCCTGACGAGGAGACCTCGCCAGCCAGCCCCTTTGCAATCGCCCGTTTCAGACAAAGCTAGTGTCAACTATATCTTTCGACATCTTTTAAAATAAACTTCAAAATCTACTTTTACAGCATCCCAAAGCAGTACTTTTTATTAGCTTTGTCCGACCAGAGAAATTGAGATGAATAATTAAGCCCAGTAATCAATTAGATCTCATTTTGTTTTTAAGTTAAAATTTTCTTGTTAAGTTTTGTTGAGCAAATAAGTGTTATTAGTAGTAAATGAAGCTCGACAACGAAGTCAAATTACTAAATAATTTATCTTCATCAAAAAATTAATCACACAAAAGAGAAGAGAACACTATGGCATACGAACTTCCCACATTACCTTACGAATATACTGCTCTAGAGCCATACATCTCCAAAGGTACTCTAGAATTTCATCACGATAAGCACCACGCCACTTATGTCAATAATTACAATGCTGCGGTTAAAGATACCGACATGGACAGTAAGTCGATCGAAGATGTTATTAAAGCCGTAGCTGGAGATTCTAGCAAAGCTGGTATTTTTAATAATGCCGCTCAAGCTTGGAATCATACCTTTTATTGGAATTGCATGAAAGGTAATGGTGGTGGTCTTCCTTCTGGTGCTTTGCTAGATAAAATTAATGCAGATTTTGGCAGCTTTGACAAATTTGTTGAAGAATTTAAAAAAGCTGGTGCAACTCAGTTTGGTAGCGGCTGGGCTTGGTTGGTATTAGATAACGGTACTCTCAAAGTTACCAAAACTCTCAACGCAGAAAATCCCATAGCTTCGGGGCAAACTCCCTTGCTAACTATGGATGTTTGGGAACACGCTTACTATTTAGACTATCAAAACCGTCGTCCCGACTATATTGGCGATTTCATCACCAAATTAGTTAACTGGGATTTTGTGGCAGAAAATTTTGCTGCTGCTAAGTAGCTGTAGAAATTGTAAAAATTTGTAACAATAAAAAAGGCGATCGCTAGCGCTGGCGATCGCCTCTTTTATTGTCATCTCAAAGAAAAAATGATGAATAGCAACGATTTAGCTAAATACATTGAAGCAAATAATGGCATCTCTAAACCCTGGTTGCTGATACAACTGCGTCTTAAAAAACTACAAGAACGTCGGGATAGTATAGAAAAGCTCGAATACCTACGAGAATTAGAAGACATCCATCAAGACTTGATGAAATTAGGACAATGGTGGGTCGATCGAGAAGATGAGGTTTTTGGAAAAGGAGATTTAAAATAGAATTGTTGCTTTGATTGGGGAACAGGTAACAAAAAAATTATTGTTAAACACGCCTTAAAAATTTCCAGTTAAACTGCGAACGACATATTTAGTCGAATATTTTTGAGGAAATTGTGAGTTTATCAAGACGACACTTTTTTACAATAGCTGGAACGAGTGCTGCTGGTATTGTTTTGGCAGCCCCTTTAAAAAACTTGTATGCTAGGGCTGTATCCGGTCAGTCTGTGACAGGATTGGGGTTTGGTAAACTCATACCCGATCGCAATGGTATTTTAGACTTACCCAAGGGATTTCAATACAAAGTTATTTCCAAAGCGGGCGAGATGATGGGCGATCGCACTCCAGTTCCGACTAAACAGGATGGAATGGCTGCTTTTGCTGGCGCAAATGGTACTACTATTTTGGTGAGAAACCACGAACTCAGCGTCATCTCAGCCGCTGCGAATAAACAATCGAAGTTATCCCCAATTCCAATCGTAACTGCTAGCGAGGCTCAAAAATACGATAAATTAGCGGCTGGTGGAACGACCACTTTAATTATCGATCGCGATCGCAAACTCATCAAACAATATGTATCTTTAGCGGGAACTGTTCGTAATTGTGGGGGTGGTACTACTCCTTGGGGTTCTTGGATTAGTTGCGAAGAAGATATTTCTACTCCCGCTACTGCTGCTAATAATTCTAGCGATCGCCTCAAAGAATCGTTCGAGGTTTCGATCGCACACGGTTATAATTTTGAAATTCCTGCCCAGGGAGGTATTGTTAAACCCATTCCTCTCAAAGCAATGGGAAGATTTCGACACGAAGCGATCGCGGTCGATCCGCAAACTGGTTATATTTATCAAACTGAAGATCGAGAAGATAGTTGTATTTATCGCTTCCTTCCCAAACAAGCTAAAAATTTACAAGCGGGGGGAACTCTCGAAGCTTTAGTCATTGAAGGAATGCCTAAAGTAGATACTGGAATTGATTTTCCGATGGGCGAACCGAAAAAAGTTAAATGGGTCAAACTAGAAGATGTCGATCCTAAAGACGATACTTTGCGTCAAGAAGCACAAGCCAAAGGCGCGGCCACTTTTAAGCGTGGCGAAGGAATGTGCTTCGGTAATGGTGAAATGTTTTGGACATGCACCGATGGCGGGAAAGCGGGAGTCGGTCAAATCTTTCGCTACAACCTCAAGGCAGAAACAGTCGAACTTTTTGTTGAATCTCCTGGCAGCGATGTTTTAGATTTTCCCGATAATTTAATTTTGTCTCCTTTGGGTCATTTAATTGTTTGTGAAGATGGTATGGGAGAACAGTTTCTTACAGGAGTAAATCCCAAAGGCGAATGCTACCATTTTGCACGCAATGCTTTAAATCAATCGGAATTAGCAGGTGTCTGTTTTTCTCCAGACGGTAAGACAATGTTCGTCAATATTTACGAACCAGGTTTGACTCTTGCTGTTTGGGGAAATTGGGGCAAAGGGTGATGGGCAGAGGGCAGAGGGCAGAGGGACGGCGGATAAACAAATCGGAGGACACCTCCGATTTTTCCGCCTCCAGAGGGCAGAAGGTAACAGCCGTTTTTTACTTCTTACTTCCCACACTCCCCACACTCCCCACACTCCCTGCTCCCTATCCCCTATCCCCTATCCCCTAACCCCTATTGCCCAACTTAACTTTTGCTTGCTGCCAAAGTTTTTCTAATTCTTCGATCGAATAATCTGTGAGTGGGCGATCGGCGAACTTTTCCATTTGGCAGAGGCGATCGATAAAACGGCGATTGGTACCAGCTAAAGCGTCGCTAGGATCGATATCGTACCAACGAGCGAGGTTAATTACTGTAAATAATAAATCTCCTAGTTCGGCGCTGGCGTGTTCTTTATTACCTGTGGCGATCGCTTCTTTAAATTCGGCTAATTCTTCTGCAAATTTTTCCCAGACTCCTTCGGCATTTTCCCATTCAAATCCAGCCGCCGCCGCTTTTTGCGAGATCTTCATTCCTGCCATTAAAGGGGGTAAACTGCGCGTGT
This sequence comes from Xenococcaceae cyanobacterium, assembly GCA_051657945.1. Classification (GTDB taxonomy): domain Bacteria; phylum Cyanobacteriota; class Cyanobacteriia; order Cyanobacteriales; family Xenococcaceae; genus CAZJTL01. Next base: position 17,969 of record JBOFLQ010000190.1, read on the forward strand.
AGCGATCGAGTTTGCGACTGAGTAATTGGCTTTGTGCGGTTGTTTCTCCTTTTTCTGCTGCTTTAATTTTTTCCCAATTTTGATGCACTTCATCGACGTTAGCTACTTCCAAATCGCCAAAAACGTGTGGATGACGGCGAATTAATTTGTCTGCTATGCCTTGAGCTACTTCTGCTAGGTTAAAATGACCGTAGTCGCTGGCAATTTGGGCTTGTAAAACTACTTGCAAAAGTAAATCGCCTAACTCTTCTGCGATCGCGCGTTTATCTTCACTTCTAATCGCTTCAACAACTTCGTAAGCTTCTTCAATGACATAGGGTATCAAAGTTTGTGGGGTTTGTTCTAAATCCCAAGGACAACCACCATCGGGCGATCGCAGTTTAGCTACTACTTCTATCAAGTTTTGCAGTGCTTCTAAGATTGCTTGAGTTGTCTGTTGGTTAGTTTCTTGGAAATTCATGAAAATCGGGAATAGGGGAAAGGGAGCAGGGGAAAGTAGCAAGTAGCAACTTACTTTTGACTCTTGACTTTTGTAGAGACGCGAAATTTCACGTCTCTACGACTTTAGCCCGAAGGGCTTCGGTCATTACTCATCATTCACCAGATGGTGTTTGAAGGCGAAACGAATTAATTCTGCTCGATTGTTTGTGTCGGTTTTCCTGAGTAGACTGCTAACGTATTTTTCGATCGTACGATGACTCAAATGCAAATTATTACCAATTTCTTGATTGGAATGTCCTATAGTTAAAAGATTTAAAACTTCTTGCTCTCTTTTAGTCAAATCGTAATCATTTATGCTCAATTGGGCGATCGCTTCGGTAGGTTCGGAAGGTGCAACTACAGATGGGTGTTCGAGCTGAGAATATCGTAATTCTGATTGCACGATCTGCGATCGCTCCAGCAAATTGCGAATTACAGCCCCTAACTCTTCCATTTCAAACGGTTTTGGTAAATAGAGGTCGCAACCAACTTGGTAGCCACGAATTCTTTCTTCTGTGCTGTTTCTTTCAGTTAAAAATATGACGGGTAAAAGCCGAAATTCTGGACGTTGACGGACTTGTTTGACTAATTCGTAGCCATCTTTTCCTGGCATTTTAATGTCAGAAATAAGTAAGTGAGGGCGATAAGTTTCTAATAAAGATAGAGCTTTTTCTCCATCCTCAGCAGCGATCGCTGAATAACCAGATATCTCCAGATAGTCACTCACAGATAGACGAATTCCTGGGTCATCTTCAGCAATCAGGATTAATAGGGGCATTCCTTCTAGAAGGTTAGACAGATCTAGTTATTTAGTTCATTCTTATGGTAGTGGAATTACGCGATCGCTGCTAAGTTAAATTCTTCTAATACTGACTTGGCTTGTTCTAGATCGTAGGCAAAGGGTCGTTTGAGTGGTAAATAATCTTTGGGATGGTTAACACCATGGCGCAGTACGGCGTTGACTAACAGACAATCTTCGGAACTGAGATTGATTGCACCATGGGGAACACCTGGAGGTATGGTAATTACTTGGGGGTTGCGATCGCTTACAGGAGTGTAACTATATTGACGATTTTGCAAACTGACAATAACGAAGCTTCCTTTGACTACCAAAATTCGATCGGTCTGAAATTTGTGTACGAACAAATCGTCGATCGTTCCTGCGGGAACTTTTACCAACATTGTTTCGTTGCTAGATTGAGGAGTGTAAAATTCTGCCATTCCTCCTTGAATTGATTCGAGTTGACGAATTGAAATTCCTTGAATTAAACTCATAATCTTTATTTATGGTTTATCTTCATTCTAGTCAGTCAATTTTTTTAATTGATGTTTCATTAGTTACATTTTTGCGCCATTTTGTAATATTAGATATTGCTTGTCCTGCTAATCTTCCCGTTGTCCATGCACTTTGAAAATTAAATCCACCCGTCACGCCGTCGATATCTAAAACTTCTCCTGCAAAATAAAGTCCGGGACAAATTTTACTTTCCATAGTTTTAAAGTCAATTTCTTTTAAGTTAACTCCTCCACAAGTAACAAATTCTTCTTTAAAAACTCCTTTGCCAGAAATTTTATAAGTTCCTTGTGTTAATTCTTTGACTAAGTTGTTTAATTCTTTTTTAGATAAGTCAGACCAAGTTTTTTGTTCGTTAATTTCACTAAAATCTACTAAATTTTGCCAAAGTCTTTTGGGTAAATCGAGAGGACAATAACTAGAAATTTTTTTCTTTAAAAGTTGATTTTTTATTTCTAGTAAGTGTTGGCGTAAAGTTTCTGGATTAAACTGAGGCAACCAATTAATAATAATCGGCAAACGATAGTTATTATCGTGTAAAACTCTTGCGCCCCAAGCAGAAAGTTTGAGTACGGCAGGGCCGCTAATTCCCCAATGAGTAATTAAGAATGCGCCTTGTTGTTCTAATTTATTTTTATTATGTTCGACTAAAGTTAAACGAACATTTGCAACACTTATTCCTGCCAAATCTTGGAAACGAGTATCTTTAATATTAAAAGTAAATAATGATGGAACAATTGGTTCGATCGCATGTCCTAAATCTTTTGCCCATTTATATCCTAAAGGATTGCTGCCAGTGGCGATTAATAGGCGATCGCATTCTAAAATTTCTCCAGTTTTTAGTTCGATTTCAAAGAAATTATCTTGTTTGCGAACATACTTTACAGGACAATTAGTGCGTAAATCTACTTTAGTGTCGATCGCCGCATTCATTAAACAATTGACGATCGTTTCTGAATCATCGGTAATGGGGAACATTCTCCCGTCAGCTTCTGTTTTTAACTTTACCCCATGCGACTCAAACCAAGCGATCGTATCTTTCGGTTGAAAACGAGTAAAAGCACCCCTTAAAGCTTTTCCTCCTCTAGGATAATTCTGCACCAATTGAGTCGGTTCGAAACAATGATGGGTAACGTTACATCTACCACCACCCGATATACGTACTTTTGCTAAAGGCGATCGTCCTGCTTCGAGTAAAGTAACTTTTAAATTAGGATTATTTTCAGCGCAAGTTATTGCCCCAAAAAATCCAGCCGCACCACCACCAATAATAATTACTCTAAATTTGTGGTTCATAATTGATTGCGAATGATTTTAACTATATCTATTTTGTAAACAAACAATTAAATTATTAATTAAATATCGGCTTGTTAATCTCTTCCAAATAACCTCTTAACCTTTAAAATTGATTCTATAAAGATTGGAACACTACAGTTTAATTAATTGAATTTATTGATATGAAACAAGCCAAATATTGGTTTTCATTACTAAGTTTTTCTCTATTAATTTCAGGATTAAATGCAAGTCTTAACACACCCTCAGCGCGGGCAGTTTCTCTAGTAAATAATCTAACTATCCCTGGAGAAAGTGTAGACTTAGCGCCTGTAAGTGGCGGTCAAAATAGCGCAAATGTCAATCGCCTCGGTTTTTTTTCCGACCTATACTACAACCGTCATGAAAATGTTTATTATGGCTTAAGCGATCGCGGCCCTGGCGGAGGTGTAATTCCCTATCAAACTAGAGTGCAAAAATTTTCTCTGGATGTCGATTCTAATACAGGCGCTATTAGTAATTTTAAAATATTAGAGACAATTAAATTTACTAACAACGGCAGCAATTTTAACGGTCTCAATCCCAGACTTTTAAATGGCGACGCTAGTGTTCTCGGTTTGAGTTTCGATCCAGAAGGTTTTGTCGTCGCGCCTAACGGTAATTTCTATGTTTCCGATGAATACGGCCCTTCTGTTTATGAGTTTACTTCTAGCGGCTCGTTAGTGAGATCTTTTCAAACTCCTGAAAATATTCTACCCAAAGTTGGCACTCAAACTAATTATGTCGATGGTCGCGGTACGATTACCACAGGTCGTCAAGATAACCGAGGCTTTGAAGGGTTGACTGTTAGTCCCGATGGTTCTAAACTTTATGCTATGCTACAAGACCCCTTAGTCAACGAAGGTAGCAGTAATGACGGTCGCAGAAGTCGCAACCTTAGAATTGTCGAATTCGATGCTAGTACGGGGGCTAGTACCGCCCAATATATCTATCAGTTGGAAGCACTTGCCGATATCAACGATCGCATCCCAGGTACTGAAGATGATTTTAGCGCCACCGCGCAAGGTCGTAACATTGGTATTAGTTCGATTACAGCCATCAACGATCGCGAATTCTTCATCATTGAAAGAGACAATCGCGGTTTGGGTGTAGACGACCCCACCATAGAAAATCCAGTTGCTAGTAAGAGAGTTTATCGTATCAGCTTGGATGGGGCGACAGATGTTAGCAACCTAAGTCTTGCCAATCTCAATCTTCTTCCTGCTGGAGTTACACCTGTAAGCAAATCTGCCAATCCTTTTATCGATATTGCTGCTTTGCTAAAAGATTCGGGTCAAATTATTCCTGAAAAATTTGAAGGTTTTACGATTGGTCCTCAGTTAGCGGATGGAGATTTCGCTCTTTTAATAGGCACAGATAACGACTATAGCGTCACGCAAGGAAATGCAGGCGAACAACAAGATGTTTGTACTGATGGGGTTACCTCATCTCAAGTGCCGATCGACAGTGGATGTCCCGCAGGAAAAAAATTAATTCCTGGATATCTCTATTCATTTAAGGGTAAAGTTCCTGGTTACGTGCAACCGCAAAAAGCTAGTGCAAAAACTCCCGAACCATCTTCAATTTTTGGATTGATGTTAATAGGATTAATTAGCCTGCCCTTAAAACGTTTTGTTTCAAATCAAAAATAAACTTGATTCTGAGTTTTGTACGTTTCGCGATCGCCAATCTTTTAATATATTTGGCGATCGATTCTGGCAATTTAAAACCAAGTAAAAAAATCTTGAGAGAATTGCTTTAAAGACAATAACTCAATCTTGGCATCGTCATGTACTGCATTGCATTCTCGATCGGTATTGTATCCCCAGTCGGCTAAAAACAATTTAACGTTTTGCAAGTCTGCTTGTTGTGTAATTGTTTGTAGAGTTTTGAGGCGATCTTCGACAAACCAAACACTTAAATTGTCTCTACCATTAATTATTTGGCGTAAAGTTTCGTATTTGGGTTGTTTGCATTCTTTGCCAATAATCGCATTGGCGGGTAATTCTATTTGATTTTGACGCAAAAGGCGATCGATAAAACGTCCTTCTTTAGTCGAAATAATATATAACTGCGTTGTCGAATCGATAATCTGTTTCAGGCGATCGACTATTCCAGGATAAAATCTATGCAACCCCAACCATTCTTCGAGATTTTCTTCAATCCAGCGATCGCGAACTGCATCCAATTGTTTACCAATTTCTTTGCTTTGTAAATCTTCTGATTCAATTATTTTTAGAGCTATATTCGACCAATTTTCTAATATTTCTGTTTCAGAAATGCCTAAAATTAATGCTCTCAATAAAATCGGCATTTCCCAACCAACCTCAATTACTGGTCGCAAACGATAAAATACAGGTGCTAAATCATCAATATGTTCTGGCTCGATCGA
>JBOFLQ010000191.1:0-3066 GCA_051657945.1 Xenococcaceae cyanobacterium
GCGTTGCCGAATTGAGCGGGCTGTACCATTTGGAAGACTTTGGGCGCAACTTGACAGACGACCATCGAGCGGGGCGAACGGCGATCGTTCACGATGTAGCAAACAGTCTCAAATACACCGAAAGCGAGAAGGCAAGATATAGCACGATCGATATAGCCGCACATATTGACGTGCCGCTGTTCAAAAATGCTCGATTTGTCGCATTGCTGGCGGTTCATCAAACCACACCTCGTCAGTGGACAGAAACCGAGGTAAAACTGGTTGAAGAAACCGCAGAGCAAACTTGGGCAGCCGTCGAGCGCGCCCGTGCTGAAGCAGAACTTCGACAGAGTGAAGCCCGCTTTCGTCAAATCTTTGAGTGCAAAATGATGCCAATGGGGATTTGGACGATCGCAGGAGAAATTCTGGAAGCCAATGATGCCCTACTCAATCTAATTGGCTATACGCGACAGGAGTTAGAAACGGGGCAAATCAACTCGCAAGCTTTGACTCCGCCCCAATACTGGACACTCGATCGGAATGCTTTGAGTGAAATTGCCACTCAAGGCTTCAGTTCATTCTATGAGAAAGTTTACGTTCGCAAAGACGGTAGACAGATTCCAATTCTGGTTGGGGCTGCGTCATTTTTAGATGACTCTAACAGTGGTGTTTTCTTTGCGATCGATTTAACCGAGCGCAAGCAAGCCGAAGCCGAACGAGAGCAAATCTTACAACGGGAACAAACGGCACGAGAAGTCGCAGAGAACGCCAATCGGATTAAGGATGAATTCTTAGCCGTGCTGTCCCATGAACTGCGATCGCCCCTCAATCCAATCCTGGGCTGGACAAGCTTACTACAAAACAGCCAAATGAACGCAGCCAAATCTGCTGAAGCCTTAAAAACGATCGAGCGTAACGCCAAATTGCAATTACAGCTAATTGAAGATTTGCTTGACATCTCCCGCATTATGCAGGGTAAGTTATCTTTAACAGCGGCTGCCGTCGATTTGACCTTGGTGATTTCTGCGGCGACCGAAACGGTGCGGTTGGCAGCATTCGCTAAGAACATTAAGATCTCGCTCGACCTTATTAATACGTTTGGCGCAGAACAAAACTTAGAAAGCAACCCAACGGTATCAGGTGATGCAGCCCGCTTACAACAAGTGGTGTGGAATTTGCTTACCAATGCCATCAAATTCACTCCTAGCGGTGGACAAGTCACTATCGAACTGCGGCAACTCGATCGACTAGCTCAGATTCGGGTAATTGATACTGGCAAGGGCATCAATCCACAGTTTTTGCCTCATGTATTTGAGTATTTTCGGCAAGAAGACAGCTCAACGACACGCAAATTTGGTGGTTTGGGATTGGGACTGGCGATCGTGCGACAAATTGTGGAAACGCACGGAGGAACGGTGCGGGCAGAAAGCCAGGGAGAAGGGAAAGGTGCGACCTTTATCGTACAATTTCCCCTTATGCAGCAGGTAACATCGATCGCATTACTGCCAATCCAGACACAGACAGAAGCAGAAGTGCCTTTAGACGGCGTTCAAATTTTGCTGGTGGATGATGAACTAGATACCCGCGAGTTTCAAGCTTTTCTGTTGGAACAAAGCGGGGCAAATGTGACAGCCGTTGCTTCTGGCTTAGAAGCTTTGCAAGCTCTAGAGCGGTTTATTCCTGACGTGCTAGTGAGTGACATAGGCATGGCAGAAATGGACGGCTATATGCTGATGCAGCAGATTCGATCTCGCCCACTAGATCGAGGAGGAACTATTCGGGCGATCGCACTAACCGCTTATGCCGCAGAAATCGATCGACAAAGAGCGCGAATGGTAGGATTTCAAACTCACATTACAAAACCTGTAGAGCCAGAAAAGTTAGTGAGGGCGATTGTCCACTTGCTAGAGTGATATCATGTCCTGCTAAGTAGTCATGTTATAGGTGGGGGAAGGCGTGATGTGCAGAGGGACGGGGCGGATAAGCTTTTCGGAGGTAACGGACGTAAATTCCGCCTCCAGAGGGCAGAAGGAAGGAGAAAGAATTAAGAAGAAAAGGTTATTGCTACTTATTAAACGGACTCGATCTGAAACTAAGTAACAAAGATATTAGACTTGTTGCGAAATAAAAGCATCGATCGATCTGCCTTAAGAATAAGACAGTAAAACATCTGCGATCGCGCCAGAAATAGGCAAACCGGGGCATTTTTCCAGCCAGAAAAATTCTCCGCAGGGATTGACTTCAAGAAATACCAGCCGATCGTCTGGTGTCAAAATAATATCGATCGCGCCATAATTTAGACCAAAATAACTCATTAATTTCAGCAACTTCTCTTCGATCTGGGATGGCAATTGATAGGGTTGCCAAGCATCGATCAAAGCTAATCCCTGTCTTCGCCAATCGAATTGCGCTTTATCTAAAGCTTGAGAATCAACTGCGGCGGTAAAAATATTTTTGCCGACAATAGTCGTCCTCAATTCTAATTTTTTTGATAATTTTTCCTGAAAAGTCATCGGACAAAAACGCAATCCATCGAGATCTTCAAGATCTACATCTTTAACTGGATTGGTAAAAACAACATTCTCTCTACCGCGATCGTCATAAATAGCAAAAGAAGAAAGCATTTTTGAAATCGTTCCCCCTTCGCACTCTCTTACAAATTGTTTAACTGCTTCTGGATTATTGGTAGTTAGAGTGCGTGGAGTATCTAAACCAATTTCTCTTGCTACTTGAAGTTGTAATTGTTTGTTTTCAGATAAACGAATATTGGGTAAGCGATCGAGGTGAAAACCTCTAATACTAGCGATCGCGCCAGAAATAGTAGCGCGAGATTCACCAATTGATGCTTTTCTGAATTGAGATTCCATTGTCTGAGGAATTTTTGCACCGATCGCCACGCGTCGATACCAAACAGAAGAAACTTTATTTAAATCTAGAGTGCAATTTCCATCGCGAAGAATTACTCGTTCGCTATCTTTAGCGTAATAAATATCTAATTGCACTTCTGTCGGAAAGCGATCGGTATCGAAACGAAAAACTTTTCCGCCTCTGGCTTCAATAGCATTTGTAACTAGAGAAACGCTTTCG
>JBOFLQ010000192.1:0-5235 GCA_051657945.1 Xenococcaceae cyanobacterium
TGATACCTCATTCCTGGCAATTGAATAATTAATTCCATCAATTCTAATTGCAATAGACTAGCAGAAAGTAAGCTTGCTTCCAATTTTGCTTCGTTGACGATCGCGTCAAAAGCAATCGGCTCGATCGTAATGCATTTGAATATTTTAGCTAATTCTGGTTCTAGTTCTGGCAAATTAGTTTTTTCTTCACTCGATTCTAATTTAGGAATTGTTCCCAGCATTTCCAGTAAATGTTCCTCTCCCAAAATCAAATGAGCGCCGCGATCGACTAATTCCAAACAGCCGATCGCTTGAGAATTATCCAACGAACCAGGTAAAACATAAACTTCTATGCCAAATTCTTTTGCATAACGTGCGGTAATTAAAGCTCCCGATTTTTGTGGTGCTTCCATAACTAAAATAGCGCGACTCAACCCAGCAATAATGCGATTGCGGGCGGGAAAATTGCCGCGATCGGGTTGCGTACCTGCTGCATATTCGCTCAGTAATAAACCTTGAGTTTGGATCTGTCGATCGAGTCGTCGATTGCTAGCGGGATAGACGAGATCGATTCCAGTTCCCAAAACAGCGATCGTCGTACCTCCTGCATCCAAACAGCCTTGATGAGCTTCAGTGTCAATACCTGCTGCCAAACCAGAGATAACGGTAAATCCATGTTTTACCAAGCTAGCAGCTATTTTACGAGTCCAGCGTTTTCCGTATTCGCTTGGGTAACGAGTGCCAACTATTCCTATAATTGGCTGTATTCCTCGATCGTCTTGCCAATTAAGCTGTCCTCGATAGTGCAGAATGGGCGGTGAACTAGGAATTTCTAGTAATAAGCGAGGGTAGTCGCGATCGGCTGGAGTCCAAAATTGAGGATTTTTTTGAATGTATTCGGCTAAAAGTGTGTCTGGATCTATTTGTTTTCGTGCTGCGGCGATCGCCTCAATTAGTTTATTACCAAATCCTTCAATTTCTGCAAAACTATTTGCCGATGCCGTCCAAGCTTCAGTCAAATTACCGAAATGCTGTTGAATTCTTTTTAAGAGTACCGGACCGATTCCAGGTATTTGTGACCAGGCTAGCCAATAAGCTCGTTCTTTTTGCAATTAATTACCTTTAATTAAAACGATCGTATTTAGCGATCGAATTTACAAATAACTTAATCAAAATATTTTGCATTAGTGGTATATTTTTGTTGACAAATAAATTGAAGAAAAAATAAAAATTTTCACAACACATGAAAAGCAAACAGCGCCACGTCTTAGGAATTTTGGCTGGAATTTCTCTATTGATAACATCAGCTTGTTCCAATGACAAACAACAAGCTACACAAGAGCAAGCAATTGCCAATACAGTTAGTAATTCTGGGGAACAACTCAACATTTATTCAGCCAGACATTACGACAGCGATCGAATAATGTATGACGACTTTACCAAGAAAACAGGCATCAAAGTCAATATTATTGAAGGCAAAGACGACGAATTGATTGAAAGAATTAAAAGTGAAGGAAAAAATAGTCCTGCTGATGTTTTAATTACCGTTGATGTCGGTCGTCTTTGGCGCGCTCAACAAGAGGGAGCTTTTCAACCAATTTCTTCAAAAGTTTTAGATAAAGCTATTCCTGAAAATCTTCGCAGTCCAAAAGGAGATTGGTATGCGTTTTCCAAACGGGCGCGGGTATTTGTCTACAATACCAATAAAGTTAAGCCAACCGATCTATCATCTTATCAAGGATTGACCGAACCACAATGGAAAGGTCGTGTTTGTGTACGTAGTTCTGGCAATATTTACAATCAATCTCTAGTTGCTGCCATGATTGAAAGAGACGGAGAAGCCCAAACTAGAGCGTGGGTTAAAGGTTTAGTTGCCAACTTTGCCCGTCAGCCAGAAGGTGGGGATACAGATCAAATCAAATATGTAGCTTCAGGCGAATGTGATGTCGCCATTGTCAATCATTATTACTTTGCTAGATTAAAAGGCAGTGAAGATCCGAAAAATAAAGAGATAACTAGTAACGTTGCTGTTTTCTTCCCCAATCAAGATGCAGGAGGAACGCATGTTAATATTAGCGGTGCTGGTGTAGTTGTTAATGCGCCCGACAAAGAAAATGCCACTAAGTTTCTAGAGTTTTTAAGTACTCCCGAAGCACAAGAAATTTTTGCCAACCAAAATAACGAATATCCTGCGATCGCAGGACTAAAACCCAATCCGATCGTAGCTAGTTTTGGCAAATTCAAAGAGTCGCAACTTAACGTTGCTGCCTATGGAGAAAAGAACGCTCAAGCAGTCAAAATTATGGATGAAGCAGGGTGGAAGTAGGAAATAGGGGTTAGGGGTTAGGGATTAGGGAAGAGTCTGAAGTCTGAAGTTTTTTCTTCAGATTTTAGACTTCAGAGTCGCGATCGTATAGTTCTTGTGCTGCTTCTAATTCAGTAATATGATCTTCAGACCAGTGACATAAATATGCTAAAGGCTCGATCAGAGTCGTACCTACAGGAGTTAAAGAATATTCAACCTTAGGCGGAATTACTGGATAGACATTGCGTGCGACTAATCCATGTCTTTCTAAATGTTTTAGAGTCTGAGTTAACATTTTTTGAGAAATTCCTTCAATTTGTTTTTGTAATTGATTGTGACGCTTAGTACCAAAACTCAGACAATATAAAATAATTAAACTCCATTTATTGCAAAGAATATCCATCACTTTTTGTGTCGGACACTCAAGTGTAAAAATTGAGGGTTCTTCTTTATTGCAAATATGATTATTTACCATTTGGTTTGTAGCTAACTTTGAAGTACCTACTTGCTAATCTGTAGGGTTTCTAGGCATCATAACCATAAAACAAAACCGAAAAATATTAATTATCTTTTTTAGCTAGGTTCGCCGAATTTTTGGCTTGAAATAAAATTTTGCGTTTTTGCAGAAGTTATTGGCAAAAAAATCATGTTGAAAAAAAATTCCATATTTGTTGATTATCAGAAACAAGGGAACAATGCACTTTCTTCCATTCTTCCCCATTCCTCTCTAATCTCCAGTTATCAACAACGATGGCATGGAATACACTTTGAATATCACTGTCAACCAAAACACGATACTCCCGAACATTATTGGGAGCAACATGTAATTGCGATTAGTAACGATCGCAATAGTACTCCACTAGACAATAAGCGAATTCTCAACGACAGATATAAACAAGAAAAAATTCATAATGGAGACATTGTCATCATTCCCGCCAAAACAAATCATCAGTCTTGCTGGAATCGAGAAACAGAATTTATGCTGCTGATTTTAGATCCGATCGCGATCGCTACATCTGCTTGGGACTTGTGCGATCCCGATCGCATTGAAATTCTACCCCATTTTGCCCAAAGCGATCCGCTTGTCACTCAAATCGGGTTAACTCTCAAAGCAGAGTTGGAATCAAATAGCGCGATCGATTATTGTTACCTAAATTCAGCAGCTAATTTACTGGCAATTCATTTGTTGCGTTTTTATGCCAATAAAAAACCGATTGTTAAAGAATATAGCGATGGTTTGTCTAGAAGTAACCTGCAACAAATTAGTGAATATGTTAGAGCCAATCTAGACCGAGATTTAAGATTGGAAAAGCTAGCCGCACTCCTGCAAATGAGTACCTTTTACTTTGCGCGATTGTTCAAACAATCCACTAATTTAACTCCCCACCAATATATAATTCGCTGTCGTCTCGAAAAAGCCAAAAATTTACTATTACTAGGCGACACTTCAATTGTTGATATTTGTCAAAAAGTTGGTTTTCAAAGTCAAAGCCACTTTACACAACTTTTTCGCAAATATACTGGGACAACGCCCAAAAAATATCAAGAAAGATGAGAATTTTATAGTTCATTTGGCGATCGCGGTGTTTCGCAATTATAAATTTAAGACGAAGCGCTCACCAAAAATTTACAGTAAAATTCTCATAATTTAAGCAAGAATGCGATATTTTTAGCAAGAATTCACAAGACAAGCTGGCTCAAATTCCTTTAAACTTAGTTTTACAGAAGAGGTAGCAGTAAGAAAAAATGAACGATCGATTACTGATTAGCAATGCTCGATGACGAATTCGACAACTACCCATTCAGTTGCAACTAAAGTAACTTTACTTTTAGCTAGCACTCTAACTGTTATGGCTGGTGCGACGATCGCGCCTTCTCTACCTCAAATGCAAAAGCATTTTGAAGGTGTAGAAAACGTCGAATTGTTGGTTCGTTTGGTTTTAACCGTTCCTGCTTTATTTATCGCCATTGGTTCACCTTTGGTTGGGATTGTCGTCGATAGCTTCGGACGCAAACCTTTACTGATTTTCTCCGCCGCCGTGTATGGCTTGGCTGGGAGTTCTGGATTTATCTCGAACTCCCTTCCTTCCATAATTTTGGGTCGTGTTTTCCTGGGATTTGCCGTGGCAGGAATTATGGTTAGCGCTACAACTCTAATCGCAGACTATTATCAAGGTGCAACTCGTGCTAATTTTATGGGTTTGCAAGCGGCGTTTATGGGATTCGGCGGAGTTTTGTTTCTCTCTGCTGGCGGCTTAGTTGCGGATCTCAATTGGCGAAATCCATTTTTGATTTATTTGTTTGCTTGGCTGCTTTTACCGTTAATGGTTTTAAACATTTACGAGCCAAATCGATCGCCAAGGGAGAAAAATTCACAATTAAACGATCCCAATTTAGAAGTAAAAGCACCCAAAAAACTTTTGATATTCATTTACGCTACAGCTTTACTTACGCAAATAATTTTTTATTTGATTCCCGTACAGATTCCTTTTTACTTAAAAACGCTTGTCAATGCTAACGCCAGTCAAAGCGGATTGGCGATCGCGAGTTGCACCTTGTTTAGCGCAACTGCTTCCCTTAACTACGGCAAAATCAAACAAAAACTAGATTTTCTCAGTATTTTGGCTATGAGTCTCGGACTGATAGGTGTTGGTTACACTCTCATCGGTTTTGGTAGTAATTACGCAGGAGTACTGTTTGGTTTGGCGATCGCGGGGATGGGTTTGGGATTGTTAATGCCAAATTTAAATTTATGGGTATCATCTGAAGTTCCCGATTTAATTAGGGGAAGAGTTTTAGGAGGTTTGACTACCTTCTTTTTTTTAGGACAGTTTCTTTCGCCGATCGCCACTCAGCCTATTAGCAAACAGTTAGGTTTGAGCTTTACTTACGGTTTGGCTGGGGGATTATTACTATTGCTAGGACTTTTGTTAGCTGCTTTGAGAAAAAAA
>JBOFLQ010000193.1:0-8074 GCA_051657945.1 Xenococcaceae cyanobacterium
TAGGTTACTTACCTCACTTTGATGGAACTCAAGTTATCATCTGTTAAGGATTAAAGTGCGAACTCTACCCTTTCAGGTTACTTAACAGAAGCCCTATATCCCTCCTCTGTTCGAGGATTTCATAGGAACGAATCGCACCTCCAGCCTAAAAGGCGTGGAGATTCCTAAAACAAGTTCAACTGAACCCATTTTTCGGTAGTTGACGGCTCAACGGAAACAGCCAGCGAACTGGTCTTACACTCCCTCCCACGTCCGTTTAAAGTCTCTGATAGCCCACCAGCGACTAATATATTTACCGCAGCGTTGATATCCCGATCGTGGCTAGCACCACAATGAAGACACTCCCATTCTCTAACATCAAGTTCTTTCTTGCCGCCCGATTTTCCACAAACATTACACTTTTGAGATGTTGCCTCCCATCGGTTAATTACTACTAAATGTCGATCGTATTTTCCGCATTTAGCTGTTAACAATTCTCTCCAAGAATACCAACCAGCATCAGAAACCCCCCTTGCCCCCCTTAATAAGGGGGGTTGGGGGGATCGGTTTTTAACCAGACCAGAAACATTCAGATCCTCAACAGCTAGGGCTTGGTTTTCGCGCACTAACCGAGTAGTTATCTTATGAAGAAAATCTGTTCTCGAGTCTTTGATTTTGGCGTGTAGTTTAGCTAGTTTTAGTTTGGCTACTCCTCTCCTCTTTGACCCCTTCTGACATTTTGAAAGCTTGTTACTTGCTCGTTTGATACGTGTAAGTAACTTCTTATGAAGTCGAGGATTATCAATCTTCTCGCCATTACTCAAAATAGCAAAATGATTCAATCCCAAGTCTATCCCCACAGATTGTTCGGTTTTAGGGAGTGGATCGGGATTACTCTCTACCACAAAAGATGCAAAATACCTCCCAGTAGTATCTTTGATGATAGTTACTGAACTAGGCGCAGATGGCAAAGGTCGAGAAAATTCTACAGGAATATGTCCAATTTTTGCTAGCTTTACAGAACTTGAATGAACAGTAAAACCGCCAATTCTAAACCTAATTGCTTGCCTAGATTCTTTCTTCTTAAATTTAGGAGTTCCTATTTTCTTGCCTTTGCGGTTGCCTTTACAACTATTAAAAAAATTGTTCCAAGCTTGCTCTAGATCTCTGAAAGATTGTTGTAGGACAATATTAGAAACTTCTGCTAACCAAGCTCTTTGTTCTGTCTTTTTAGCTTGAGTAATAACAATTTTATCTAGGGCTTTTGGTCTTTCTTCACATGAAGCATAAGCTTCTTTATACAAAGCAAGCGCATCATTCCACACCGTTCTAGCACACCCAAAGGCTTTAGCTAGAGCTATTACCTGGTTTGGTTTGGGATAAATGCGGTAGTTGTATCGAGCTTTCATGCAACGTTTTTAATGCTATAGTTACTATCATATATCATTTGGTCTGCAATGACAAAAAATAATTATAGAAGAGGTAGGCATAGCGTTACATTAATCTATGCTCATTTGGTCTTTGTGACTAAATATAGAAAAAAAGTATTTAAGGCAGAGCATATTGATGCTATGCCTCAAATATTTAAAGATGTTGCTAAGAAAATGAACTTTCAAATATTAGAAATTAACGGAGAGGCTGACCACGTTCATATCCTGATAGAATACCCTCCAAAATTATCTTTATCTCAGATCGTTAATGCCTTAAAAGGTGTTTCTAGTCGTATGCTTAGAAAACAATTTAACCTCACTCCACACAAGGATCATCTTTGGAGTCCAAGTTATTTTGCAATTAGTTGTGGAGGCGAGGACGCGGCATCGGAGGTGTCCTCCGATGCTTCAGCCGTCCGTGCGCCAATTGAAAAGATTAAAGAGTATATTACCAATCAACAAAAGCCGCCCTCCGCTACGCGATCGTGACGGGGCTTGAATCCCATTTTTTTTGGTCAAAAAAAAAGTGCCGCCTCAAATAGACGACACTTTTTTGAAAGCTAGATTATTTTAAGTTCGAAGTTTGAACTGTGAACTTATTTTTATTTAGATTCAGAGAATTCAGCATCGATGACATCATCGCCATCGCTACCGCTACTAGCACCACCACCAGGAGGAGGTGAACCAGCACCGCCGTCGCCATCGGTAGGATCGCTACTGCCAGCAGCACCGCCAGCTTGCTGATAAATATTGCTACCAATGCTGTAAAGTGTTTGTTGCAGTTCGGGAATCAAAGTTTTAATCTTGTCATCGTTTTCCGACGCGATCGCCTCTTTGAGGTCGGCAATCAAACCTTCAGCTTTGGTCTTATCAGCAGCAGGAACTTTATCGCCTAATTCTTTGAGTTGCTTGTCAGCTTGATAAACTAAAGAATCGGCTTGGTTCTTGCGATCGATTTTTTCGCGACGTTCTTTATCGCTGCCAGCATTGCTTTCTGCTTCTCTAACCATGCGATCGACCTCATCGTCGGGCAAGGTAGAAGCCCCAGTAATACTAATCGATTGTTCCTTACCAGTACCCTTATCCTTCGCCATAACCTGAAGAATACCGTTAGCGTCGATATCAAAGGTTACTTCAATTTGAGGGATGCCGCGAGGTGCGGGAGGAATACCATCTAAGCGGAAAGTTCCCAAACTCTTGTTGTCTTTGGCGAATTCTCTTTCACCTTGGAGAACATGAATTTCTACGTTGGTTTGACCATCAACCGCAGTCGAGAAGGTTTCCGACTTCTTAGTAGGAATAGTGGTGTTGCGAGGAATTATCTTGGTCATTACGCCGCCAAGGGTTTCTACACCCAAAGACAGAGGTGTAACATCTAGCAGGAGAATATCTTTAACTTCACCAGCTAATACACCAGCTTGGATCGCCGCACCAACTGCAACCACTTCGTCAGGGTTAACAGTTTGGTTGGGATCTTTACCCAAAACCCGCTTAACTACTTCAACGACAGCGGGAATACGGGTAGAACCACCAACCATTACCACTTCGTCGATCGCACTTTTTTCAATTTTGGCATCGCGTAGCGCGTTTTCAACGGGGACGCGACAGCGATCGATCAAATCGGAACAAAGTTCTTCAAATTTTGCTCTGGTTAGAGTGGTATCGAGGTGTTTTGGGCCGTCTTGAGTAGCAGTGATAAAGGGAAGGTTGATTTCTGCTTGAGTGACGCTGGAGAGTTCTATCTTAGCTTTTTCGCCAGCTTCAGTCAGGCGTTGCAGTGCTTGCTTATCTTTGCGTAAGTCAATACCTTCGTTTTTATTAAATTCTGCTGCTAACCAATCAACAATTTTCTTATCAAAGTCGTCACCACCTAAGTGGGTATCGCCAGAAGTTGCCAATACTTCAAAAACGCCGTCGCCAACTTCTAGAATGGAAACGTCAAAAGTACCGCCACCCAAGTCAAATACGAGAATGGTTTCATTGCTCTTTTTATCCAAACCGTATGCCAAAGAAGCGGCAGTAGGTTCGTTAATGATCCGCAGTACATCTACACCAGCAATTTTTCCTGCGTCTTTAGTTGCTTGACGTTGGGAGTCGTTAAAATAAGCAGGAACGGTAATTACTGCCTGAGTTACCGATTCGCCAAGATATTTACTAGCATCTTCAATAAGCTTGCGTAAAACTTGGGCAGAAATTTCTTCAGGCGCGAATTGCTTGCCTTGTGCGGGACAATCTAGTTTGACGTTACCAGTACTATCTCGCAAAACTTTGTAAGAAACTTCGGTGCTTTCGTGACTTACTTCTTCGTGTTTGCGTCCGATAAAACGCTTGACCGAATAAAAAGTGTTTTCGGGGTTCATTACCGCCTGACGCTTAGCAATCTGTCCGACCAAGCGATCGCCATTTTTAGCGTAAGCGACAACAGAAGGTGTAGTTCTAAATCCTTCCGCGTTAGCAATTACGGTGGGTTTACCACCTTCCATTACTGCTACGCAAGAGTTGGTCGTTCCTAAATCTATTCCAACAACTTTTCCCATATTTAAAGTGCTGCTCCTGTATCTTTACAATTATTAATATTGTGCGATTAATACAAATTCAACTGAATTGAGTATTTTCGGCAGCATTTTACTCGCTTCAGTTTGTGTATCTCTATATATAGTGAATGTTGATGATATCTCTTAGGTAGTGTAGTTTTCCGAACATCCATGGGCGGTTGTACCGAGTTCTTGCTTCTTCAGAATCGCTCATCCCCGAGAGAAAAGTTAGGCAAAGTTGGGCAATCTTCTCTATTATTCGGTGTGGAAAAGAAAATTTTGTCTCTGGAGAGGGCAAAACGAGCCAGTTAGTTTGTCAACAAGTGAGGTTGATTATCGTACCGCGAGGCTCGTTTTGCCAAGATTGCCCAACTTTGCTAAGCATTTTTGTAGCCCTCGATCGCGCTTAAGCCCCCCACGCGTTTTTAGTGGTTGAAATTAGAAAAAGAAATTAGGCTAATGTTTGTAAAAAATCTTCTAGAAATGCCTAGTGCGACCTATGTTTCAGAAACAATTTCTAGCGATCGCTTTTGCTAATCTATTTCCCGATCTTCCTATTTCGGCAATATTATTTTGTGCCATAGTTTTAGCGAGTCTTTTAAACGCAAAATTTGTCAAGAGTATGCCGATCGAGCGATATTTTTCTTCAGAAAATTCTGGTAAATCTAAAGTCATAATTGCACAAAATAATTCATCATCAAAAATAGATCGGACAAACACAAATAGCTCGATCGATTACTCAAGATTAGAAAGAGAAATTCTAGCAGAAATCAACAAGGCACGGCTCGATCCGATCGCCTATGCTAGCTGGTTGGAATCGACCAAACAATATTTTGACGGTATTCAATTTAAATTGCCTGGAGAAAAAGCAATTAAAACTAATAAAGGTTTAGAAGCCTTAAAGGAAACAGTTGCGTTTCTCAAAAACGTACAACCATTAGAAGCCTTAAATAAAAACGAAGAGCTGACGCGATCGGCTAGAGATAAGATAGCAATAATAACCAATAAAACTAATTCCAATCATACTATTTCTAACCAGGAAAATATTAGTTATGGTAGGCAAACCGCCCCAGGAATTGTAATGCAATTAATCGTTGATAGTGGCGTTTCCGATCGCCCCCATCGTCGCAATATTTTTAACGCAAATTCTCGCACAACTGGTATTGCTTGTGGAGATGATTTAACCTACGGAAATATGTGCGTAATCACTTTTAGCGATCGAGACTCAACAACAACAACATCAAAATCCAATCTCAATAATCCGAACAAACTCTTTCTTTCTAAAAATGGTAGTTTAGCTAAAGGAGACGCTACACTTTCTAACGATGGTAGTTTTTACGATTTTTATCCCTTCAAAGGTCGAGCGGGCGATGTTTTTGTTGTTGAGGTAAACTCTCAAGAATTCGATCCATTTGTGGCAATAGTAGATTCGACAGGAAAAACTATTGCTCAAAATGACGATCTCGACGATCGCAACAGTAATTCTCGTTTGCAGTTAACTCTTCCAGGAGATGGGGAGTATCGCATCATCATCAATTCTTATCAAGAAAAAGGACGCGGTCGCTATACCCTTAAAGTTAGCAATTAAACAAGAAAGAAGGACATTCATTGTAATCTTTAAGCGCATCTCTCCTCACTTCTTCTTTTAAAAATAAAAATGAATTAAATATGATAAAACAATGAAACAATTCTGAAATAGATAGTAGAAATAATCTTCAATTTTTTATCTTTTTTCTTTGTATTAAATCCAGTTTAATATTACGATTGAGACATAAACTAATTATGTTTAAAAATATTCTTTCGATTACATCGAGAAAAGATGCTGACTGCTTTTACTGCTGGTTTATTATTGATTACTATTTCCGAACTAGGCGATAAAACTTTTTTTATTGCAGCGATTATGGCTATGCGCCATTCTCGGCGTTTGGTTTTAATTGGTGTAACTACAGCACTAGCAACAATGACGGTTTTATCAGTTTTATTAGGTCAAGCCGTATCTTTTCTCCCCAAAATTTATCTGGATTATGCAGAAATTGGTTTATTTCTGATTTTTGGCGTGAAATTGCTAATCGATGCTTGGCTTATGTCGCCAAAAGTTAGTTGTTCTACGATTGGTGAAGCAGAAGAAGCAGTTACTCGCAGCGCTAAAAATCTGCATCGTAATCCAACAGACTTAACAGTCATTTTTGAAATTTTTATTCTTACTTTTATCGCTGAGTGGGGCGATCGCACTCAAATCGCTACAATTACCCTCGCTGCATCTAACAATCCCCTAGGCGTAACTTTGGGCGCAATTCTCGGACATGCCATCTGCGCTTTAATTGCTGTAATTGGCAGTAAAATTTTAGCCGGGCGCATTTCCGAAAAATGGATAACCGCGATCGGTGGTGGCTTATTTTTAATATTTGCGGCTGTTGCTGCTTGGAAAATTTAACTAAAGACAACTTCGAGCGAGAATAAGAGCAAAAATTAGTATCGTAGACAACTATGTTGTCTAAAAAACTGTCAAAAGATGTATCTTATATTAAAATCGCCCACTAATAGATGAGATTTTAGCGAATTCTTAAAGCGGGGTTATCTTTAGTAGGCGCAAGACTGAGCATCAAAAACGGATACTAAGTTGCGGAGAAATAAGCGCATGACAATCGTACAAAAACAAAATACCATTCAACTAGCTAAAAAAAAGTTGATTGAGGGACACAACAGATGGTTGAGAGAAAACAGCCCTGAGAGTCTTTACGAGCATGTTATTCATAGTTCGAGATTAGAGCAGATTCTCGCGTATACGGCAGATATTCGCGGTAAAGTCCTCGATCTTGGCTGCTTTGATGGTTTTATTACTAAAAAAATCATTGCTCAAGGTGGCAAAGAAGTTGTTGGCATGGATCGGCTAGAAGCAGCACTGGATCTTGCTCGATCGAAAGGAATTGAAACAATTTTGGGAGATATTGATGATGCAGAAATCCCTTTTCCCGATAATTATTTCGATTGTGTTGTTGCTGCTGATGTCTTTAATTCAGTCTACGATTCCGATGCAGCGCTTGAAGAGATTGCTCGTGTACTTAAGCCCAATGGCAAGCTAGTTATAACTATACCCAATTTAACTTCTAGTGGAAATCGATTGCTAATGCTTTTGGGGTTTGCTCCTTATAATTTAGAAGTAAGGGCGCGTCAAGGTGCCGGTCATTTAAGATTGTATACTTTTAGAACCATGCGCCAACTTTTAATCGATTGTAATTTTGCGATCGAAAAGATGAGTTCGACTGTGGTTGCTTTACCTTTAATCAGACTTTTACCCCACAAGCCAGAATACAAACTGCCCCGCTTCTTTTTTAGCAAGTTTTTGGCTAAATTATTGCCTGGATGGGGTGAAAGCATTGTTGTATTTGCTGAAATTCGTAAGGCGTGTCAATAATGAAGTCGAACTCAGAATTGCCTTTGCACGCCGTAAAAAGCATTAAAATTATTTTATATATCCGAACGTTCGTATATTTATAGCAGTAGGGACGTTCCTTGGAATGTCCCTACAATAATTGACAGGAAAGAGACGGGCAGGCGTAAGCCCCCGTCATTCATGCGGCAAGCAAGGATTGGCGAGGTTACCTCGCCAATCCTTGCTTGCGGGGGATAAGCCCACTCGGACGGGGCTTTTAAACGCCTGGGAAACCACAGGCGACAGCCCCTCCATTTTTAAATGCCGTCATACAAAATATAGCAAATCAGGTTATAATGACGCTATAGTAAAGAGCGTCAAAATGTTTGTCTTAGAATTTAAAGTTCGTAACCCAAAACCAGAGCAATGTCTAGCTATAGATGAGGCAATTCTCACTTCTCAATTTGTCCGTAACAAATGCCTTAGATATTGGATAGACAATCGCGGTGTTGGAAAATACGATATCTACAAACACAATACTCAATTAAGAGAAGAGTTCCAGTTTGTTAAAGATTTAAACTCTCATGCAACGCAATGCGCTGTTGAAAGAACATGGTCTAGTATCAGTCGTTTTTTTGATAACTGCAAAAAGAATATTTCTGGCAAAAAAGGCTATCCCAAATTCAAAAAACACTCTCGTTCAGTAGAGTATAAAACTTCAGGATGGAAATTATCCCAAGACAGAAAAAAGATAACCT
>JBOFLQ010000194.1:0-3932 GCA_051657945.1 Xenococcaceae cyanobacterium
CGCACGATCGACAATCCCAATCCCAATCCGCCGTGATTTCTGGTAATTGAGGCATCTGCTTGACGGAAATATTCAAATACATAAGGAAGAAAATCGGCTGAAATACCTTTACCAGTATCCGAAACGATGACTCGAACGCGATCGCCCTCGTTTTCTACTTGAATTACAACTTTGCCCTGATTGGGAGTGAATTTAATGGCGTTAGAAAGTAAATTCCAAATGACTTGCTGCAATCGAGTTGGATCGCCAGCCACCAGAGGAACATTACTTAAGTTAGTTTCGATGGCGATTGATTTAGCTTTGGCTGAGGCGCTGACGGTTTCGATCGCCCCTGCGATGACAGCATTTAACCGAATCGGCATGATTTTGAGCGTCATTTTTCCGCGCAAAATTTTGGCAATGTCTAAAAGATCGTCGATTAATTGAATTAATAATTTAGCATTGCGCTCGATCGCGCTCAAAGCAGCAGTAATTTTTTCGGGATCTAATTGGTAAGTTTGCAACATTTGCGTCCAACCCAAAATTGGATTGAGGGGCGATCGCAATTCGTGAGAAAGTATTGCTAAAAACTCATCTTTAACGCGATTGGCTTGTTCTGCTTGGGTGCGAGCGTTTTGTTCTGCTTCGTACAAGCGAGCATTCTCTATTGCTACTGATGCTAATTGTGCTAATTGAACGACGATCGCTTCATCTTCTTCGGTAAATTCGCCTTCGTATTTATCTAATAACTGAATTAAACCAAAATTGCGACCGTCTCGTCCGATCGAAGGCGCAGCCAACCAACCGCGTAAGGGTAAATGATTGTCAATTTCCCCGCCCAAATTCTGCCAATTGGGATGTGCTTCTAATTCTGCTTGTGTCAGCCGCATCGCTCGATTTGTCTGTAAGACAAATCGAGCGATGCCTAATTCGTCTGTTAGCTGGTTATTGTCTTGCTTTTCGGCATATTTTTCCGATCGAGATATGGCGTTAATCGCTTGTTGTGAAACTTCGTCAGGCATTACCATAATCATCGATTGATGCGCGCCGACGATCGCTCTGGCTCTTTCTGTAATTGCTTTTAAAACTTCTTCTAGAGAAAGTGCAGAATTGATTGTCAGTGCTGCCTCAGTCAAACCTTGTAATTGGCGGGTATATTGTTGCGATCGCGCTAGCATTCGCTCTCGTTCGACTTCTACTTGCTTGCGATCGGTTATATCGCGCGATATGGATAGCAATTGTTCGACTTGCCCCATAACGTTGAAAATCGGTGTAATTATCACTTCCCACCATTTGGGCGTGCCTTTAACAGTGGGGCAGTAACCTTCTAATTTGCCAACTCCACCCGCTTTAGCAGTGGCGATCGCCTTTTTTGCATCTTGACGAGTTACACCTTCCCAAAAACCAAGCCAATCGCTGTTGAGATAATTATTAAAATCCTCTATCTCCAACAGTTTCAGTCCGCCAGCATTCATCTGAAGCAATCGCCCTTGCAAATCTAAAACTTTGATACAGTCATTGCTGCTATCTAAAATGCGACGGTTTAACTCTTCGCTGCGGCGTAGCGTTTCTTCTGCTTGCTTGCGTTGGGTGATATCCTGAACTGTCCCCATCATTTTGATGGGATTGCCTGTCTCGTCATAAAAACCCCGACCTTTAGCGGTAATCCAATGTATGCTGCCATCGCTCCAAACACTACGATATTCGATATCGTATTCATTTTTATCTTCCAGAGAGCGATTTACTGCATCATTAGTGCGATCGCGATCGTCGGGATGCAAACAGTCAAGAAACAGTTCGTAACTCATTTGTGTCTCTGGAGAAATTCCAAAGAGAGCTTTAGACTTTTCCGTCCAAACTAGGCTATTTTTGGGCAAATCCCAAAACCACATCCCTAATTCGGCGGCATTAGTTGCTAACCTTACTTGTTCTTCACTGTTACGTAAATTTTCTTCAGCTTGTTTGCGTTCGCTAATATCTTGAGCGACACCAAGAATTTGGTGCAGTTTGCCATCGTTGGTACGACTGAATATTTTGTCCCGACTGTAAAACCAACAATAGTGTCCATCTCGATGACGCATCCGATACTCAAAACCCAAAACGTCCTCAGATTGAAAAAAGTTAAGGCGATCGAAGTGTTCGGAAAGTCTGGTCAGATCTTCGGGATGCATGACTTGAGGCATAAACTGCGCCCCCATTGTCTGAATCTCCTCTTTTGTATAACCGAGTAAGTCGAAAGCTTGAGAATTTAGATAGACATTTTCAGATGCGATCGCGTCATAAATATATAATAAACCTGGCATGGTGTCGGCAATTTGTTGGATAAATTGCTGACTCGATCGCGCTTGTTTTTCTGCTTGCTGACGTTCGCTCAGTTCGATTTGAAGATTTTTGTACAATTCTGCTTGCTGAATCGCTATGCCCAATTGTATTGTCAATTCTTTGAGCGAGTCAATTTCCATCTGCTGCCATCGGCGGGGCGCACTACAATGATGGACGATGAGTAATCCCCATAAATTCTCTCCTTGCAAAATGGGAACGACTAAATTAGCACGTACTTGAAATCGTTCTAAAAGTTCGATGTGGCAAGGATTTATATCTGAGTTATATATATCTGTTTTTGCAGTTACCAATCCTTGTCGAAACCGTTCGGTATAGTTTTCACTAAAACAAGGATCGTAATACGAACTTGCTAAAATTGCTTGATATTGGGGATTTACCGATTCTGAAATAACAGTTCCGTTACCGTTGGGTTGCAGACGAAAAATTACAACTCGATCGCTCTCCAAAAATTTTTTTACTTCCTCAACGCTAGATTGTAAAATTTCTTCTAATTTGAGCGATCGCCTAATTGACTGGGATATTTGGAAGATCAGCCGTTCTTTTTCTACTTGCTGAAGTCGTTCTTTTTCTGCTTGTTTTATTTGAATGCGTAGTTGTTCTTTTTGAATGACATTATTTACTGTCGATCGCAGTTGCTCTGTGGTAATTCGATCTTTAATTAAATAATCATCCGCTCCTGTCTTGAGCAATTCTACCGCGATCGCTTCATCTCCTTGTCCTGTGACGACGATTACGGGAATTTTTTGGCAAAAATTTTGTAGCGATCGCAGAAATTCTAATCCATCTAAATCTGGTAAAAAGAAATCGAGCAAAATTGCGTCAATTTTAGCTAGATTTTGTTGGCATAACTCCAACCCTTCTTCACCCAATTCTGCTTCTAAAATATTATATTGGCAATCGCGCTCCGCTCTTAAATAACGTCTATATGTTTCGCGATCGATCGCATTATCATCGACAATTAAAATTGTTCTGAGTTTTTGTTCGCTATTGCTTGGCAAAGATACCGATTCAGATGTGGACTCGAATTGAGAAAAAGCGAGTTTTTGCTGGGTAATATCGGTAAAAGTGGTAACGACTGCGTAGGGTAAATTTTCGTTGGCTTTAAATAAAGGTTGTGCGTCGAGTAAAAGCCAAATTAATTCTCCATCCGAGCGATCGAAACCAATAATCTTGTTCGATTGTGGCGTGCCAGTAAGCAAACATATTACTGTGGGATGTTCTTCGCTCTCAAAAATCGACCCATCTTCGCCATGCC
Source organism: Xenococcaceae cyanobacterium (assembly GCA_051657945.1). GTDB lineage: Bacteria > Cyanobacteriota > Cyanobacteriia > Cyanobacteriales > Xenococcaceae > CAZJTL01. Next base: position 3,578 of record JBOFLQ010000194.1, read on the forward strand.
AACATCGATCGAGTGAAGTCCATCCCTCCATTCGATCGGCTGTAATTCCCAAAATTTTCTCAACATTGGAGTTGCAAGCTTGGATGCTATCATCGACAAGCTGAAGCACCATCCCTTTTTCTATAGCTTCATTTAATGAATAACGCATTAATTATTTGTCGCGTAATAAGCTAAGCTCGGTCGATCGCTCGATAGAGTTCTTCGATCTGCGATCTTATCATTTGCTTAATTTATTTTAAATAAAAGAGACTTTTTGAAAGCAATCGTTTTAATTTTAAGCGATCGAGCTTTCCAAAAAAAATACAGAAAATTGAGAGAATGTCTCTCTCTTCTGGACTACATAATTAAGCTAATC